>CAYZUV010000322.1:0-2756 GCA_964481245.1 uncultured Pseudomonadales bacterium | reverse complement strand
ATATCTTTGAAGGTGGTCTTTTTATCGGTAAGGACTATGGCACCGATGCGGAACTTGCCGCTGCGGGTATCGCAAAAGGAGGAGACGGTCCTACGTTAGATATTGAAGCTGGCGCTACGATTGCCTTTTCGGGCGCAAAGAATTTCATGGCAATTAACCGGGGCTCAAAAATTAATGCGATTGGTTCTGCCGAGGCGCCCATCACGTTTACCGCGGTGAAGGATGCGGTCGAAGGCGAGGCAGTTGCTGGAGAGGTGCAGTTGTGGGGAGGTATTGTCATCAATGGTTTCGGAGTGACCAATAAGTGCAAGTACGACGGTGAGCGAGGTGCCACGACACTCACGGCAGAGTGTCACGTCATTGCTGAGGGCTCAGATGGAGAGAACACAACGCACTACGGTGGTAACAATGATGAGGATAGCTCTGGAAAACTAGAGTATGTGCGTGTGAAGCACACCGGGTTTGAAGTTGCGCCTGGCAACGAGTTAAACGGTATATCCTTTGGTGCGGTCGGCAGCAACACCGTGGTGAGTTATCTTCAAGTCTTCTCCACGTACGACGATGGGATCGAACTTTTTGGCGGCGCGGTGAACGTGGATCATTACGTTGGTATGTATGTCAAAGATGACTCCATCGACATCGACGAAGGTTACAAAGGAACTATTAGTTACGCGCTTGTCATCCAAGAACAGTATGACGGCAATCGATGTATTGAAGCTGACGGCATCGGGTCATTTACTAAGAAGACCGATGAATTCATCAATGACCTTGTGGCGAGGAAGCTTAACAGTAGGCCGACGATCGATCATCTGACATGCATCGTGTCCCCCAATGGCGCGGGTTCAGACTCACTGGCAGCGGACGATTTAAATAATCAAGGCACTCATGATCCCGGCGCTGGATGGCGTTTGCGGGAGGGGATCTACCCGACGATTAAAAACTCATTGTTGATTGCCTCGTTCGGTGATGCTGTGGATGGCGATAACTGGTGTATCCGGCCAGACAAATCTCAGGATGGTGAGGGAGACAACGCAGGGTCAAAGGTAAATGACCCAACGCAGGCGGCTATCATCTCTGGAGAGGAAGCATCCATAACCAATACGGTCATTGCTTGCGAAACGCCGGTGGCGAAGGTGGCCGTTGAAGACCTCGACGAGTCGCTAGTGTTCGCCTCGATTCAGGACACGACTGACGCAACAGCGGATCTGGATACCGACTTAATTCTCTTAGAGGGTGTAACACCCATCTACTCTCTTGACTTTGCCGACATGGTGATTGATGGCGTAGTGCTCGGAGCGCGCGACGGTGTGAATTATGTGGGAGCCGTGCAAGCGGCGGATGATTGGACGGCAAATTGGGTCTTCGGCCTAGAAAATCTCTGGTTCGATGCGACGCCCTAGCCGTTGATACGCAAGCGCTTGAAGCGAGGACACATGCTTGTCCTCGCTTGGGCAAGCGCTTTTGGAATTAAGGCTTTCCCAGTTAGTCCATCTCCACTTCATTCCTGAAAGTACGTGCTATGAAAAAACAACGCCTCTTTAACTTAGTTTGTTATCTCTCGCTATTGGTTTCATCCACCGAATTGCTTGGCGCAGAATCTCCCGAAGGTGAGGACCAGGCTACGATCGAGGAAGTGGTTGTATTGGGTCGTTTTTTAAGTGCTGCGCAGATGCTGCAGAATGAGCGTGAAGATGATGAAGCAGTAGTCGACATCCTTGACGCGGATAGTATCTCGAGGCTGGGAGATTCAACCGTTGCCGCAGCGCTTAGGCGAGTAGCCGGGTTGACACTTGCGAACGACAAATTTGTTTATATCAGAGGGCTAGGTGAGCGATATTCGGCGACAACGCTGAATGGCGCCGCGGTGCCTTCTCCCGATCTAACTCGCAATGTGATTCCTCTCGATATATTTCCCGCAGGCATTGCTTCAGGGCTTGTCGTTCAAAAAACGTTTAGTCCCGATATTTCTGCGAATTTCGCTGGTGGCAATGTCGATATCAGAACGCAGGCAGTCCCCAGTGAAAACAATTTTTCGATCGAGATTGGGCTGAGCGGAAATTCAATGACCAAGGGCGACGTGCTGAGTTATGAGGGTGGCTCTGATGATGATTGGGGAACAGATGATGGCACTCGGGCGCTACCTGCCGAGATTCTGTCTGCTCTTGATCAACATCGAGGCGACTTGGGTGCAGCTCAGCTGGTCAAGGATCTCCGCAGTGAAGGAATAAATGCGACATTTGCAGATGGAGAGATGCGCAATCGAGAACTGGCACTTTTACTGAGCAGAGATATTTCAGTGTCGAGTGATCGTCCCGATCAAGACTATGATTGGCGGCTGGGTGGGGGTGCAGTCTGGGGTCTTTCTGACGATCTCGAACTAGGTGTCCAGATCAATGCAGCCTACGGCAGTAAGTGGCGAAACAAGGTGTCACAAGATTTTGAGTTCGGCGCACCTAATAATCATTTCGGTACTCGTAACCTCTCAACCCGCTCGATTGACTTGACTGGCATTGCGACCGCCGGCATCACCTACGGAAATAATCACGAGCTCGCGGTTACATCGCTTTACCTTCGTAATACGGATGATGAGGTGGGCGTGCGGGATTATTTTAATGAGAACCGCAGTTTCTTAGATCAAGCTGGATTCAGAACCCAAACCATTCGATTTGAGGAGCGCGAGCTCACAACTATTCAGTTCACAGGGACCCATCGCGCAGGTGACGAGATCAAATCCTTGCTCCCTTTCGGCTTGGCTG
>CAYZUV010000321.1:0-2756 GCA_964481245.1 uncultured Pseudomonadales bacterium | reverse complement strand
GTTTACTCTGTTGACGCTAGAACCGGTGAAACCTTGTGGTCCTATGACCCGATGGTGCCAGGTGAGTGGGGTCGGCGGGCTTGCTGCGACGTGGTGAATCGAGGCGTGGCAGTCTACAAAGGGCGAGTCTACGTCGGAACCCTGGACGGGCGGTTGCTCGCGCTGGATGCCGAGTCCGGTGATCTGGTCTGGGAAGTGGACACGCTCATTGATCGAGAACGGTTTTACACGATCACCGGCGCGCCGAGGGTGGCCGGAGGCAAAGTGTTCATCGGCAATGGGGGTGCGGAATTTGGCGTTCGTGGTTATGTCACCGCGTACGACGCAGAATCAGGCGATCAAATCTGGCGCTTCTACACGGTCCCCGGCGATCCGAGCAAGCCCTTTGAGCATCCTGAAATGGAACTCGCGGCCGAGACCTGGAAGGGTGGTGAATGGTGGAAGATCGGGGGCGGCGGGACAGTTTGGAACTCGATTGTCTACGATCCTGATTTCAACAACGTTTACCTGGGCGTGGGCAATGGGTCCCCCTGGACTCGGGTCATTCGATCGCCCGGGGGTGGAGACAACTTATTCCTATCATCGATCGTCGCGCTCGATGCTGACACTGGCAGCATGAAGTGGTATTACCAGACCACGCCCGGCGACAACTGGGATTACACGGCGGTTCAGGATATTGCGCTCGCTGACATGACCATCGAGGGTGAATCCCGAAAAGTCCTGCTTCAAGCACCCAAAAACGGTTTCTTCTACGTCATCGATCGGAGCGACGGCAAACTGATTGCCGCAAATCCTTTTGCCACGGTCACTTGGGCGACGCATGTTGATTTAGAGACGGGTCGGCCGGTCGAAAACGAAGCGTTGGGTTACGAAGAAAAGGGCAAGTGGGTATTGCCTGGGCCTCTGGGGGCACATAATTGGCAAGCGATGTCGGTGGATGCCAAAGCAGGGCTCGTTTATCTGCCCGCGCAAGACAACCCGCTCTTCTACGAGATGTCAGAGGAGTACAAAACGACGGGCGTGTATAAACGAAAGCCGCAAGGTTGGAATACGGGCCTCGAATTTGGTCGTTTGGCGCAGGTGATCCTAGATAACGTAGCCGACCAACCAACGCCCAAAGGTTACTTAAAGGCGTTCGACCCGCTCACCGGCGAGGAGAAGTGGGTGGTCGAGATTCCAAATTACTGGAATGGCGGCGTTTTAGGCACTGAGGGTGGTCTCGTGTTCCAGGGCAACGCACTCGGCATGTTTAACGCGTATGACAAAGAAACCGGGGAAACGCTCTGGTCATACAACACCTACACGTCGATGCTGGCGCCCCCGATCTCCTTTGAATTAGATGGAGATCAGTACGTTTCGATTCTTACCGGCACTGGCGGTGCTGACCTGTTCGGTGGTGAGCCCTTGCCGCCCGTTGCTGAGCACGCGTCATTGACCTATAACAATTATGGTCGACTATTGGTGTTCAAGCTCGGAGGCGAAGCGGCGCTGCCCGTCCCTGATTTGAGAGATCGTGAGATTCCAGCACGTGATGTGGCTTCTCTGGAGCATACGAGCATCCAACGCGGAGAGCGGCTCTACAATGAGAATTGTGCCGTGTGTCATGGTTTCCTCGCCCGGTCTGGGGGTGCCATTCCAGACTTGCGACGGATTTCTGAAGGCAGCCTTGCTGCGTGGGATCAAATTGTCATTGATGGGATTTTAAGTGCCAATGGTATGGCGTCATTTGGTGATGTGCTCAATCAAGCGCAGTCAGGAGACGTATTGTCCTACGTTAAAGCCCGAGCAGAAGAGGACCGTCTTACCTATGTGGGTGACAAAGATTTGCCTCGTATGACGTGGCTTGATGGCGCCGAATAGCGGTCAGCCACGCTTCGCTACCGGATAGGGATATCCTTTTCCGGTAAGGTGGGTGGCGCCACTTCGAAAAAATCAAAGAACAGCGCGGCGGAATCGTCAGGGTCATCTGTCGAGCGCTCGCCGCCTGCTTCTTGCGATTCGTTATTCTCCCTGGCAGTCAAAGCTGAACGTGACTGACGTCCGTTTAATAATTCACCTTCCTGAAGTCTTGCCGCCGCCGCTTCCGCTGCGATGGCCTCAGGAATGGAGAAGGGCCGAACGTGGGCCCTGGGTGGCCCTACAGGGATGCCCGCATCATCCAGAGGCCTCAGCCAGTAGTAGATGCCGCCATTGTCTGAGTCAGGCGATTGAGGTTCCTCTATATGAATCCAAACGAGTCGAAAGTCGGTTGGAAGCGGTTCAGGGGTTGGGAAGCCCAGGAGCTGCCTCAAACCGAGCCAAGTCACGAAATAAAAAACGCTCACGATGGTCACAAGGCTGAGTTTGATCCACGCGGTTAGATGGGCTGATCGAATTGCCAGAAGCAGCAGAACCGCGATCAGCACATAAGCCATCAGTAGGCCAAACGGCAGGTTCATCTAGGCTTTCTTCCTGACTTTGACCAAGAGGGATTTCTGTAATCGGTTGGTCTCGGTTACGTCTCCCTCACTATTCAAGGTGAATCGAATCGCGGTGAGCTCATCGCCGTTGCCGGTTAATTCGTGTTCACCATAGTAGACCACGGTCACCACCGGGTTGAGCTTTTCGACTTTAACTGTGACCGGTAAGGGCGCGTCATAATTGGCTTTGTAATGGAGCAGATTCACGATGTACTCGCCTGCCATGGTGCCCCGTAACGTGATGGTCTCTTGATTGATTGCATGGGTAATAAGTTGGCCGGCAACCGAAACCTGATC
>CAYZUV010000320.1:0-2760 GCA_964481245.1 uncultured Pseudomonadales bacterium | reverse complement strand
CGCAACGGATGAGCGAATCAGGATTTCCTCGGATAAGCTCAATATTGATGTGATTTACGATCTTGAGGGTGACTGGATCGGGCTCGAAACAGCCCTCCCCAAAGATCATCGGCTCACCTATCGGTTGCAACCAGCTTACGCATTAGCCAAGTAAACCTTTACGCCGGCGTTGGCGATGACAATGGGATCCGTACCGTCATCATTGGGAATCGAGAGTCCACCTGGCTCCGCGCTCACCGTGACTTTCCCATACGGCAGCATCTCCGCCACCGACTGAACATCGACCTGACTGGGGTCGGGCACACCAATCAGCACGTCGATTTCCATATCGTGCGGCGTTCGACCCAACGCTTTAAAGAAATTCAGGCTCGAGTGACGAATGGCGTCGGACACTGCACGACAGGCAGCTTTGGTCATATCCGACCCATGGACATCGGTCCCCATTCCGAATTCGGTGACGTAACGTTGACGCGTCATTTAGGCTTTCCTTACTTCATCATGCGTCGATAGATGGCGTGATGGCCGACGCTATTTCGACCACCGATGATGAAAACTTACCCCCCGGTGCGAAGAGCTTAGCCTCATCGGCCAAGATTTCTGCTTGCGCCTCTGGGGTTCGCAGCCCCGCATAACAGGCATCTCTTTTGGCCTCTGATTCAAACCACATTTCTGTGACTACGTGATAGGGCATCGCTTCCGCAGCCATTCCAGATGGCGTCTCGAGATAGCGCCGCACATACTTCGCGACATGGGCATTGAGGTATTTCTCGCCGATCAGTCGATGATGCGTCTCATAATAAGTCCGGAATGCCTCTACCGTGAGATCATCTCTCTTTTTTAAGAGCACCAGTTGCTTGATCATCCACTCTCTCCTGCTGAGTCTCGAGGTCTGGGGAATCGCGGCTTCGCCGTCCTGCAAACACCATGGAAGCCCGCTAAAATCGGCGATCCATCCAAGGAGCCTTGCCTTTGAACGAGTATAGTCCACTCAAGCGCGTCGCGGTGCGCGGACCAAAGGCCGCCTTCCGCAGCCCATCTGATATTGATCGAGAGTGGCAGGCCTTGAGATTTCATGCAGCCCCCTCATTCGATGAGGCACTCAGTGAGCACGAGGCATTCACCTCCGCGTTGAAACTCGCCGGTGCTGAAGTGGTCAACCTGGGACCCAGCGATGCGCTCACGCTCGACAGCCTTTATGTACGCGACGCACTTATCGTCACAGCCAGAGGGTTGATCGCTTGTCACATGGGACGCGCGAGCCGACGGGGCGAGCCACTGGCGAATGCAGCAGAGCTTGAGCGGCGGACGGGGCTCAAGCTGTTGGGCGAAATCAAACCGCCCGGCACGCTCGAGGGTGGCGATGTGATTCGCCTGGACGCATACACAATAGCCGTTGGCATCGGCCCGCGAACGAACCACGCCGGTGTTGATCAATTGCAAGCACTGCTGGGGCCCAACGTCGCAATCCATCGGGTGCCACTCCCTGCGCCAGACCACCCAGACGACGTCTTCCATCTCATGAGCATGATCTCGCCCCTCGATGTCGATCTTGCCCTGGTTTACGCACCCCTCATTCCAAAGCCTTTCAGCGATTGGCTGAGCCGACACGGCATCGAGCAAATATCCGTACCTGATGATGAATTTCCAACGATGGGCTGCAATGTGTTAGCCACTGGCCCAAGGCAGGCATTGATGCTCTCAGGGCTACCCAAAACCCAGCAGCTCCTTGAGAATCATGGCGTGACCGTTGCCACCTACGCTGGCAACGACATCAGTCGGAAAGGCGAAGGGGGGCCCACATGCCTGACATTGCCTTTACACAGAGAAGCCGCGCCCTTTCTCTAGACGCCAGGCGTTAGGATTTAAGTCTGGATATCCTCACAACGTCAGACGCGACTCCAGGGTCTCTTGGTCAGCGGCAAATTTCCGAATGCCCTCCGCCAATTTCTCGGTGGCCATCGCGTCTTCATTGAGCATCCAGCGAAAGCTATTCTCGTTTAGAACCTCCGCGGGTGGCCCTGATGCAGTTGAGACATCCAGCTGCCTCGCGAGGGGCGATGAATCTGCCTCGAGCTCAGCCAAGAGTCCTGGACTGATGGTCAATCGATCACACCCCGCGAGTGCTTCGATTTCACCCTTGTTGCGGAAACTCGCGCCCATCACCACCGTCTGATAACGATTCGCTTTATAGTAGTTGTAGATCCAATGCACAGACTGAACGCCCGGATCGCTCATGCCGACGTAGCGCTCACCTGTCTTCGCTTGGTGCCAATCCAAAATCCGCCCCACAAACGGCGATATCAGATAAACGCCCGCATCTGCACACGCCATGGCCTGCCCACGACCAAACAGCAGCGTTAAATTACATTGAATGCCAGAAGCTTCGAGCTCAGCCGCAGCCTGTATCCCCTCCCAAGTGCTGGCGATCTTGATCAGAATCCGATCGGGGCCTATACCTAGCGCGGCGTAACCATCGATCAGTCGCCTCGCCTCATCAACCGTCGCCTGCCGATTAAACGACCAACGTGCATCAACCTCGGTCGAAACGCGGCCTGGTATCATCTCCAGGATTTTCGCGCCAATCCCGATCGCCAGTGCTCGTGTGGCCCAACTTTTTTGATCTTGGCTGGGGAGATCACTCGGCACCGCCGATTTCACCTCCTCGATAAGACCCGCAAATTGCGGCAATGCCATCGCACTGAGAATCAGCGAGGGGTTGGTGGTCGCGTCCATGGGTGAGAATTGTTGAATGGCAGAAAT
>CAYZUV010000319.1:0-2774 GCA_964481245.1 uncultured Pseudomonadales bacterium | reverse complement strand
AATTTAAGATCGGAGTCAAATATGAATCAGGTTTCCCGACCCGTTGCCGTGGTCATTGGGGCAACGTCGAAATGGCAATCGGATGGCAGAAACACACATCTCGCTCACGGGCACGCCATAGACGATTCGGATTTGCCCCTTGGTATTCGATGGGGGGTCGGTGGCGCCATCTCATTGCGTTTTGCCGCAGCGGGGTTTCATGTGGTGTTGACGACGCGCACCCGAGCGAATGCCGTGAGCCTGCTTGAGGCGATTGAGTCAGAGGGAGGTTCGGCTGATATCGTTGAGCTCGACCTGTCGGTTGAAGCCTCGATCAATGAGGCGTTCGGCTGGATACTGGCGCAACGCGGGACGCCCGAGGCTGTGGTGATCAACGCTGGTTACCTTGAGGGTCGAGATCTACCACCCGATCAAGAGTTACTCGAGTTTATCCCCACCGAGATGTTCGATACGGCGCAGCATATCGCCAGTCGCGGCCCGTTTTTGGTTGCTAAAGCGGTGCTGCCGGCGATGCGAGGCAGGGGCCAAGGCTCATTTCTCATTACTAACAATGCGGCCTCCCTCCGCGGCAGAAAGCGTCGAACGGGGCAGAGCCTCTATTACCCTAGAGTCATGATGCGCACGCTGGCCCAAGTGCTCACCGAGGAATATTCAGAGCATGGAATCCATGTGGCCAACGTGGTGGTCGATGGCCTGATTGATTCGCCGGGCACTCGCGCACTGCCGCTCGCACAAAAATACCCAGATCGGATTATGAGCCCAGAAGCCATCGCCGATGCCTTTTATTACCTGCATACACAGCATCGATCCTGTTGGACCCACGAACTGCAGTTGACACCTTTTAGTACGGCCCCGAGTTTCTAGGAAACAGACAGCCCGCCATCCACTGGGAGTACCGCGCCGGTGATGTATTGGGCAAGGTCTGACGCGAGGAAGAGGGCGGCGTTGGCCACATCCCAGGCGGTGCCCATTTTCCGTCCTAAAGGCACTTGTGCGTCTCGCTCAGCAACGATCTCGTCTCGACTCTTCTTGCCCACTTGGCCTTCAACCGCCATGGGTGTTTCCATGAGCCCGGGTAGGATCACATTAGCGCGCACGCCAAAACGCGCATAGTTCGCCGCAATTTGTTCGGTAAAGGCAATGACGCCGGCTTTGGTCGTTTTATAACCCACGAGCGGATAGGGCTTAAGCGCTGCTAATGAGGAAATGTTAAGGACAACGCCGCGCCCTGCCTCGCGCATGATGGGTAGGGCGTGTTTGCTCGTGAGCACCATGCCCCGCAAGTTAACTTCAACGAGGAAGGTATAGGCATCGGCTTCGATCGATTCAATTCGTGCATCTCGATAGCCGGCGCCGGCGGCAATGCCCACGTTGTTATGCAGAATATCCAATCGGCCAAAAGCCGCATGGGTCGCTTGGATAGCAGCCTTGATTTGTTCTTCTTCGCGCACATCGAGCGCCAGCGCAATGGCTTCGCCGCCCGCTTCGGTCACCAGATGCGCTGTCTCCTCAGCCGACGCTAATCTTCGGTCAGCAATCGCGACTCGCGCGCCGGCCTTGGCAAAGGTCAGTGCTGTGGCCCGGCCATTGCCAATGGTTTCCCCGGGTGTTTGTCCGCCACCCACAATCAGCGCTGCTCGGTCATCTAGTCTCATAGCCTTACCTCCCTCGTCTGACTTTAGCGTGGTCCGGGTCGTGATCGCTATCACGGAATGCGCACCGCCGCCCGGTTTGGCAGGCACTCTGGCCCGACTTATAGTGTCGGCTTGGAACGCTTTTCTTAATCGTTTATCACCGATAACCCAGCATAAAGGGAAGATCATGGATGTAATGGAGAATGAACATTGGGCCGCTCGGTGCGCAAGTGATGGGGAGTTTGTGCAGTCGGCTAGATTTTGGAGTGGCACTTTGGCTCTAAAGATGGGAACCCATGAACGGTGGTTGCATGTTGATAATGGTGCGCCTGTTACGGGTCTAAAGGAGATCGACCCGGCGAGCGCAGATGTCACCTATGAGGGTGACGAATCGGTGTGGTCTGAGGTGTTGAAGCCTGTGCCGCCCCGTTTCTATTCGGATCCTATGTTTAATGTTTCGCTGGGCAAAGGCTTGACCCTGAAAGGTGATGCCTTAATGCACGCGCAGTACTATCCGGCCATCGCTCGGGCAATCGAGTTGCTCCGCGAGGAACCTCGCAATCCGACCTTAGCGACGAACGATGACTGGCGTGAAGGCGTCGAATCCATCGAGGGGCATTATGCGAACCTTGAAGTAGCCGGCACTCGCTACCGAATTTATTTCGAAACAGCAGGTGAGGGCATCCCGATCCTTTTGCAGCACACGGCGGGTTGCCATGGCACGCAATGGCGCCACTTGATGCAAGACCCGAGAATCACTGATCGCTTCAAACTGATCGCGTACGACTTACCGTTTCATGGCAAGTCGGTGCCGCCTTCCGAGCGGGCATGGTGGGCTGAACCTTATCAGCTTACCGGAGAGTTTCTGCGCGCGATTCCTCGTGAATTGGCTCGCGTGTTGGGCCTTCATCGCCCTGTATTTATGGGATGCTCTGTGGGTGGGCTATTGGCGCTCGATCTTGCCCATAAGCATCCAGACGATTTCCGGGCGGTCATCTCTGTTGAAGGAGCGTTGCACATTGGGGGTAAGCCAGAGTCTTTAGCATTGCTTTGGCATCCGCAAATAGGCAATCAATACAAGGCGCGTTTGATGGAAGGCATCATCGCGCCGCAGTCACCCATTGAATGCCGTAAAGAGAC
>CAYZUV010000318.1:0-2805 GCA_964481245.1 uncultured Pseudomonadales bacterium | reverse complement strand
AAATCGATCATGACTTACTCCTGTTGTCAGCGCCCACTATTCACCAATGCTTAGTCAGGCACAAGTCCTTGGCGTGGGTGATGTGTGATCTCTGTAACAGGTTTTCGCTATGACAGAGTCTCAAAGCGAGGGGCGAGTGACGTTGAAGTTCCTTAGGTCAACCCGGGGTTGGGCTTTATCAAGAATTTATGCGGGGCCAGTTCCTCAAGCGCTATGCAGATGTCGACCGATGCCGCTAGGCGATGGCTAGACCTTGCACCGAGTAAAGTTGCCTTCGGAGCGTTCAGTATCAGATTGGGAAACTAAAAATGAAAGCATTCATTTTATGAAAAAATCACTGATTATTCAGAAATAGTTGTAATCGCTTGTGAAAAGGTTGATATTGCAGGGGCGGCTTGTCTTTTGGTGCAGGTTAGAGGCAAGCTGAGCGGATGATTCATCAAAGACAGTGAGGGAGAGAACAATGATCACGTGGATTCGAAGTTCCCAAGCCTTGTTGGGTTTGGCCATGCTTGTAAGCTTTAGCGCTTCGGCAGCCATGTTTACACCAGGCGTGCCGTGCAACGGGTGCGATTTAGAAATTTTTGACCACGGCGGGGTGATGCCGACCTCGAAGAATGCGGTTTTTAGAGTGCAAAACCCACAGACTCCAAATGGTCCAGCACCCTACATCGAGCTTTATAACCCAACCCTGGCTGTGATTCAGGACTGCGCGCAAAAAGTGCAGAGCGTTCAAGGCAATCCAGGATCTGTCAGGATGCGCGCCAGCGAATACCGTTTAGCGGGCAGCAATCAAGTAGTTTTTCTAGTGAAGGATTGTCAGCTGCTAGCAGGACCAGGACCAGGAGCAGGACCCGGGTCGAGGACTGGCCCAGGGCCCATGTCAGGGAGTGAATCCTCGAGTCCATCGGGTTGCACCATGGGCGACCGGCCGGTTGATACCAGTTGCTCTACATCTGGTGGCGGATGGCAAACCGTTGGCCGCGTTCTGTCCGAGCCCTGTCAATTGAGTTATGACGATGTGTCAGGATCAGGCGGCAGGCAAATGGTGATTTATGACAACACCATGTCGGTCGCGTGCGTGAACGGGAACTATGAGCCCAGTATTTATGTGGGTGCCACGCCCTCTGATTCCAATTGGGGCGCATTCGTTTCAAACACGATGAATTGCACGATGAAGACGGGTGTCCGGCCCTCTGATGGTGCCCGCGTCGTTGAAAAAATTGTGTGTCCGATCTCCGGTGGCGGGGGTATGGGTCCAGGGCCCGAGGGCGATGGGTCAGGTGGTATGGGCGGAACTGAACCCATGAGCTGTGCGTCGGGCGACTTACCGACGGACACCAGCTGTGTCGAGAGTGGCACCGGTTGGCAAACCGTGGGTAACCCTTTATCGGAGGCTTGCCAGCTAAGTTACGATGATGTCTCTGGCTCAGGCGCGCGTCAAATGGTGATCTATGACAACACTTATTCTGTTGCTTGTGTGGGTGGTGTGCATGAGTCGGGTATCTATGTGGGTGCGACGCCTTCAGACTCCAACTGGGGCGGCTATGTGGCTAATCCAACCAATTGCAGAATGAAGACCGGCGTTCGGCCCTCGGATGGCGCTCGAGTCGTCGAGAAAATCATTTGTCCTTAGTCGGACTATGAATAACAAGAAACGCCGGTTTAACCGGCGTTTTTTTTGCGCTACGCGGACAGGAAAAGCCAATATTTCGGCACCGCCTCGTTTGCTGGCCTTCAGTTGACCCTTGCAGGTTCGTGTGAGATCGGAAGATGCGGGTTGCTTTACGCTCTGATCGCGCGCCTTGTTGGTGGGCTTGGGGCTTGGTTGCTCCCCTCGCGCCACGCGAGCGGACTGTCTAGGGTTATGCGGCTCGCCTCGAGATGCGAGGTTTACGAGCACCTTGAGAGATTGAGACCGAGAGTAGAGGCGCTGCTGAGCTAATGTTTCCGATCGCTGCAATGCCCTCAAGAGAGCTCGAGATTATCCAGCGCGGTTCCAGGAGGATAGTTATCCGCGATCTGATACATGCCATCCAGGGTAATCTCAGCCTTGAGTGTCGTGGCTGAGACGCCCGGCTCATCAACCAACGTTAAATTGGCAATGGCACAACGACTTTGATTCATCGGGCCTTCGAGGACTGTCAGCACCAGGCCGTCGGGGCCAGCCTCGACGGCAAGCTCCGATAAGGTTGATTTCAGCATGCCGCCATGGGCATCGAAAGACACAGATCCCTTAAATAAAACGGATCCCCTGGGCTCGTGTTCTGCGTTCAACTCTAAATCTCCGCCTGGTATCGCCTGGAAGAGGAAAGCGCCGTCGGTACTTCGCTCTGCGCCCTCAGACAGGGAGATCGTGCCACCCACGCCCTCAACATACTGCCGAAAGCTCTCTTTTACACCCCACTTTAACGTCGTTAAGTTCATCATCTTTTTCGTCGTGTTCGTTATCTTTAGAAACTCTAATTAAGCCTAAGCCATTCGCATGCGATTGAACAAAGGCCCTCTCGTTAACCGCTCGTCGCTTTATATCAGGTGGTGGGTCTTCGGGCCTTTTGTCGGTTTCTTTCCAGCCACCCATTCTCGATGGCATTAGGCTTTTCGCTTGGTTCCATCTGTCATTCGGAAGCTGCACGCGGCATTACCAGGTCGAGCCTACGAAGAAAGGCTTCGCGAAGAGACCGTCTGCCGACGTGTTTGACTATCCTGAGCCTGGCACCACTATTCGGCCTCAAGCTGGGTCTGTGCATTATCGAGACCCAGCTTGAACTGCTTCTCAAACTCAGGGTAGTACTGAATGACCTC
>CAYZUV010000317.1:0-2809 GCA_964481245.1 uncultured Pseudomonadales bacterium | reverse complement strand
TTCAGATCGCCCAAGTTTCGAATCGAAGAATTTTCAAGCTCTTGAGTGAGCGCTGTAATCGCAATCGGAATGTCTTGTGCTGATTCTTCTTGCTTTCGAGCCGTTACGACGACTTCCTCCAACACTGCGCTCCGCTCACTGGCTGCGAGCGTCGGCAGACTCATCGCACCCAATACGGCGCCCATCGACAGCCCGGTGACCAGGCCTAAGGTTCCAATTTTCCGCATGTTTAAACCCCCATTTTAATCTCGAGCATCACTGCCCTTCCCTTGAGACGACGAACGCGCTGCGTTTACTCTTTTGAGCACAATCTGCACCTTCGTTTGCCCTGTCGCCAAACTCAATTAACTCGCCGATTACAGACGGCTATTTAGGCTTGGATAGAAAGCATCCTGCTTTGCTGAAAACACCTTAATCCATCGCTAAAAAAAAGCAAGCATGAAGGTTTGACCCGGTCATCTGAGTGTTTGTGCCCTGGGTGGCACCCACGGGCTCGCTCGCCGAGTGACCAAATTCGGGCACACCTCAGCGAGCCGAAAAATGCTACAGTCTCCTGAACGAGTCAGCTATCAGAAGCAACCAACCTAGCAAAATGCATTCGACATTCCATTGATCAAGGAGGATCCACTCATGTCAGACGTAACCATCCCCAAGTTTGGTGAACTCCTCGGGCCCCTGCTCTCACAAGTGCCACCCGCCGCTTACCCCGGGTTCTTAGCTCGACTCGAGCGAAGCGCAGCGGCTCGCTATCGAGCATGGGCTGAAGCCATCCCTGAGCACGCGCAAGGGCTACTTGCGTGCGCTGGTAGAGAGGATGAGATCGCAGACCGTATCGAGGCGATTCTTCCCGTGCCCACCGAGCATGAGGCTCTGGTTTGCGACTTACTGCCCAAGACCATTGACGTTTACTACGAAGCCTTCTCGGCCTATTCCCCCTGGGAGCAGCTGGCCATCCAAGCGGATGCAGAAAAACAAGGATCTGCGGCCTGGCCAAATTTAATTCCAGCCTTCCCAACGCACGAGGCAGAATTGAATGCCTTATCGAAACTGGAGTTAGAGAGCGGTGCTTATTTAGACCAGTTGCTGGCAGATCAGGCTGCTTGATGGGCCCGCTTCAGCGCCCCCTTCGCGCCCGATAACGAGGCATCTGATCCGCGGGGAGACGAAAGCCGGCTGACCTCATTGAGCAATGGCTAGATCAGCCGGACTCGTCTATTCGGAAGAAAGCTAACAACGTTACTCAGGGTTGCCGCTGAAGGCTGGTAATAATTCGTCCACCGGGGACCAAGCCTCTGCCGAAGACCGCCAATAACTGGACGAGATCTCGACCCAACGGCTGTCGTCTAGGCTGCCGACTTTAATGAACTTGAGCGAGGGCTGCTCGGCAACGTAACTCAGCACCGGCGAGCCGCAGTTTCCACAAAACCCCCGCGTCACATGACTGCCTTCAGACCCCACTACCGTGTAGGTCTTGGGCTCGCCCTTCACCGCAAGCACATCCGCAGGAACGAAAAGGATGGTCGCCTTGCCGCTACCCGTAGACCGTTGACAGTCCTTACAATGACAATGATGCGCCGAAATGACTGCATCGTGAGGAAATTCATACCTGATCGCACCGCACAAGCAACCGCCCGATTGCATGGCCTGCACTTGATTCTGATGTTCTGTCATTGTCTGCCTCCTTCAACCTTCGCTTGAACTGGTACTGAGACTTTCCCGTGTTTGGCTCAAAGACCCAATCAATCGTCGGGCGACAAGACTCGTCCGCTTGCCCGAATCTATGCCACTCAACATCCCCGGCTGTCGACTGAACCACCAAGCACAATTTGGGATGGCAAAAAAAAGCGCTCAGAAACGATTAGGGTCCTTACGACTGATTCGATGACGAGGCAGAGACCGGCCAGCACCGATTATCCCGACGGTAAACCGCATCGTCTTGGCGGCTCCCTGTCAGCGACAAAGGTGCACTCGCGAAATACGGATCCTGAGTCGGCTGCGTTCGACTCCAGTCATTGCGCTCACTGCGGTACGCAATTTTCCAGGCGCCGTCTTCCTGGACGTATCGATCGATATATCGACCGGCGATGATGAGGTCGAGCGGACCTTCATCGCCATCGATCTTGTGATAAGCGTTGAAATAAATCTCGCCGAACGCCTCCTCGCCCTCCAAATCAATCAGAGCATTGCCAATCATATGGTGATTGGCGTGGTGCGTTTTCAGCGCGTTTAACGCATATTGTATGAACTCATCCGGCGCGCCATTCACAAACCCATACTCGCAGTAGGCGTTTGAAGCGAACACCGACGCGAGCGAGCTCGCATCCAAGCGATCCAACCCTCGCATGTATCGGCAAGACAGCTCGTAAATCGATTGTTTGGCTAACAGCTCCTGTACTGGATCCAAGCGTCCTCTCCTATTTTGATTAACCCGAACCGCGATAAATCGCGCATCCTCAATACTGCTGCCTCACCTGCGGTGACGCGAGACCTCTCTTGGCCTAACCAACTACGCCCCCGCGAGATGCGAAAACGATGGATCATGCTCTGTGTTGTCACCCTTGGTTAACGCAGCAAACGAGCCTTGATCACGCTCGTCTCTGACATCAAAGCGGCGGCTCCAATCCATCACCACACACCGATGGATGAATGCCCAGCGGCCCTCCCGCTTCACGAACTGATCGAGATACCGACCCGTGTAGAGCATTTCCTGATCACCTTGAACCGACAGGTGTTTGGCAAAGCAATAAGACTCCGTGTGGATTCGATCGGATTCGATCAGCGTCATGAGCGTATTACTGATCCGGTGTTG
>CAYZUV010000316.1:0-2814 GCA_964481245.1 uncultured Pseudomonadales bacterium | reverse complement strand
CTGCTCTTCTTTGATCGCCTGCCTAAATTTTGCGCCTGCACTCTGCGTCATTAATACTGCTCCACCTCATCGGACCGACGCCTTGAACACCAATCGCCGATCCCTTTTTCTAACTTTTGCTCAACTATTGGTCAGTTATGAGCCAACCCTAATTAGGCCGCTCGACTCGATTCATACGCGACCACTGGGTCTGCCCTCAATCGGCCCATCGGCTCCTCGCGCAGCCCCTGACGAGCCTCCCTCGGCGTGAGTCATTTCGTTCGATGATTGACACCCCTATTCGCGTGCTCAAGACTACCACAATCCGTCATTGATGGTCCTTGCAGACGACCATTAGCCCAGCATTCAGGACGCTAATGCAGCGGCGTCAATCATCGCCCGCAGCTCAGAATAATCTTCTGTAGCAGCGAACTGGGGAAATTCTGCTTTCACATTATCTGGCGCACAAAATAAGAATCCTTGATCAGCGGCAGCCAGCATCGTGGTGTCATTGTAAGAATCACCCGCCGCAAAAATCCTAAAGTTAAGCGATCTCAGAGCTTCTACCGCATGTCGCTTAGGGTCCTTTTGCCTGAGCTTATAGTCCTGAATCACGCCCGCGTCATCGATCACTAGCCGGTGACAGAACAAACTTGGCCAATCCAGCTGCGCCATCAGAGGCTTGGCAAAATCGTAGAACGTGTCCGACAGGATCACGAGTTGATAGCTCTGTCTCAAATCATCCAAAAAGTCTTTCGCGCCAGGTAAGGGAGAGAGTTCACCGATCACCGACTGAATCTCATGGATGCCAAGACCATGCGCTTTGAGTGTCGCAAGCCGCATGCCCATAAGCTCGTCGTAGTCAGAGATATCACGCGTGGTGGCTCTCAACTTTTCGATTCCGGTTCTCTCCGCGAAGGCGATCCAAATTTCGGGAATGAGCACGCCCTCTAAGTCCAAACATACGATATCCATGCGTCTACTCCTTCCTCTATCTTGTCGAATGGTCTATGCCGGGTGGAAACGGGTCCAGAAATGAGTCGAAGGCACTCCCGATCACCGCTCGAATTGTCTCACATCCAGGGCGCCTGACGGCCGTCTTGCCTCAGAGCGCAGATCTAACAGGCGGCCTCACACGCGGACACATACCGACTTTCAATCTCGATCGAACTGGGTTGGTACTCGTCCCAAAACGGGTTCCCTCTCAAAGATTGGGGCGAAGGGGCGGAGCCCACAGACTCATCAGCTAGCAGCTGCAGAACTCCTCGCATCAGCTGACATGAAGGCATCGGACCATCTCAACCAAGGGCTAAGAGGTCATCCGAGCGATCTCTTCATCAATTCGGAAGATCCATTCAGCCTGGAACCGCCATCATCGAAGGGGCAATGACTCAGATTTGAAAAACTGATCGATGGCTTTTTGGTCGGGCAGCGCAAGCGCTGCTTCCACCTTCTGTCTCGTTAAATGCGGGGCAAAGAGTTCAATAAAGTCAAACATGTAGCCCCGCAAGAACGAGCCTCTACGGCAACCGACCATGGTCACTGAGGGCTCGAATAAGTGATCAGCGTCCAGCGCCACGAGATCTGCGTCAGCCACTGGATCGTGCGCCATACGCGCGACGATACCAATACCCAAGCCAAGGCGCACATAGGTTTTGATCACGTCCGCATCCGTGGCGGTGAAAACGACCTTGGGTTCGAGCCCAGCTGCATGGAAGGCCTCATCGAGCTTCGAGCGACCAGTGAAGCCAAACACATACGTGACGATTCCAAACGCCGCCACATCTTGCAATGTAAGGCGCGAGACTTTCACCAGCGGATGGTCCTTGGGAACTAAAACACAGCGATTCCAGCGATAACAAGGCAGCATCACCAAGTCGCCAAAATGTTCGAGCGCCTCGGTTGCAATGGCAAAGTCTGCCTTACCCTCGGAAGCAAACTCCGCAATTTGCATGGGCGAGCCCTGATGCATGTGCAACGAGACATCCGGGTAGCGCCTAATGAACGTGTCGATCACGGCGGGCAACGCGTATCGGGCTTGGGTATGGGTCGTTGCCAGACTCAATTCGCCCTGCTGCTCGTCTCGAAATTCATCAGCAACCCGTTTGATACTGCTGACTTGATTTAAAATCTCGCCCGCTTTTTCGATGACTTGCGCGCCCGCAGGCGTGATATGCGAAAGATGTTTGCCGGTTCGAGTAAAGATCTGAATCCCCAGTTCGTCCTCGAGTAGCCGGATTTGTTTGCTGATCCCGGGCTGGGACGTGTGAAGACTCTGTGCAGTCTCCGAAACATTGAGGCCGTGGCGAGCGACCTCCCACACATATTTGAGCTGTTGAAGTTTCATGGTGTCCCCTTTTGACCCGCGGATTATACCCCGATCGAATAACAGATCAGCATTTTCAGCATCAATGGCATAAAGGCGCTATCTCAATCCAGCTCTCGAGTCACTCACCTCAGTCAGTGGATGAGACTGCGCACTGCCTGGGTCTGAATCAGAGAACCTGCACTTGAACAAAATGCCCATCGTCATTCGCGCGGTTGCTGTTAGGGGACCGCAAGATGAGTAGCTTCTTGATGACTGGATTGACTTCGAAGCCAACAACTGCTCGGTTCGACAGGGACGTAAGGACGTACCCGCTGAGAGCCAAAGTGGCTTGATGGCGCATGGGCGCAAGTGCCGCTCGCCGGTCGACGAAGGCGCCTCAGAATGGGATTTGAACCAGAACAGGTGATCAAGACAACCTCGATCTCCGAGCACCAGGCCAACATCCTGACCTTAGAAGGCTAATGCGGATTCATCACACCGTGATTGACGTGGCCCGTCACCACTTC
>CAYZUV010000315.1:0-2817 GCA_964481245.1 uncultured Pseudomonadales bacterium | reverse complement strand
GGGAGCAGGACGCCTCCTACGAGGCATCGATATGGGATCTGCAGACGTTGGATACGTCAGGACAAATCAGCGCCGACGCCAATGGCACGTCTTACCTTGCAGGGTTGGTTCTGCCGATTCCCATTTTGGCTCGTCCTGGTAATGCCGCGTGCAAGGGGCTTGCCGAGCAGCTGCGGACATTTATTTCAGGAAGCTGAGATTTGGGCTATGAGCCAGCGGCGCTCGAATCGTCCATCACGGCGGCTTTCTCTGCTTCATCGCGTTCTTCGGACGCTTTTTCCAGGACTTCAAACGGTTGCCGGAGTTCAATGGTTTGGCTTACTGGTTCACCATCCTGAACGGCGGGTCTAAAGCGGCTGTAAGACAATCGTGACCTGGCCCATCGGCTGTATTTTGCAGATACGGTTCGATCGATGATCTTGACACCTTTGGTTTTCCCTTCCTCAGTGACAATCAGACTCAGGTCGGTGTACAGCGCCTCGCCCGGTTCCGTTTTGGTCGGCCAACGTTCGAGGTAGAGTGGCGTGATTTTCTTTGGCAGGAGCATGACCGGCGCGTTGAATCGTTCGATGGCCTCTGGCGTTGACGAAGCGAGCAAGGTCCAAGCCTCCCGATAGGCGTCCTGCGACGACGGGTTGCCACTTAAGACTCTGCCGTCACCAAGGTCGAGCCACGCCTGAGCCAAATCTTCGTCATCTAGATTCTCTTGGCTCTGAAGGATGCTCAGCACACGCTCAAGCGGGCCTTCTGCCAGTCGAAACCCTGTCCCCTGCAAGTGTCGAATTCGGGCAAGCGCTCTGAGAGGGTTAATCAATTCAATCGACGTGAACCCAGCGCGCTGCTCAAGCGTTTCAATGAGCTCTTCGAGCAGGGTGAGACTCTCAGCAAACATGGCTTGGCGCACCGCGCGTGTGGGTTCGTCCTCGAGTGGAGAGATGAGCGACGCTCTTTGACCAAGATATTCGGCGACATTTTGTTTAATTGCGGTCAGCGTCTCATGATCGTCTTCGAAGTGCTCCTCAGCGACTCGTAGCAGGAATCGTTGTTGGGTATCCGCTTTAAAGAGTTCTTTGTCTGAGAGGTGCACACGCGTCAACCAATTGAGAATTTCCGCTTGGGAGAATGTCAGCACGCCCTCATTACGGTGCAGAATGTTCTGCCCCCAATGAAAGTCTTCCCTCGCTTGCTCAAAATCATCGAGCTGATAGGCAGCGATGCCGCGAGCGATGACGGCATTGAAGAGATGGGGCGAAAACGGCGTACTGTCAGCGCCGAGCATCGCGAGTGCCTCGGTAAGGAAGATCTGACCCTGATCCGGACGGCCAGCGTGAGTGTCAAAGATAGCTGCGTTGGCCAGCCAGCGACCCGCCGCCAGGTTCATTGGGTTAACCGCCTCGGCCTCCAGCTCCACCGGTGGTTGCTCAGACAAAATGTCTTCGGCGCGGCTGTAGGCGTGATCGGCGGAAAGGTCAGGGGACGTTCTGGTTTCTCCGATCAGGTTTGCGAGTGCTTTGCGATCGTTGGGGTTTTGGAAGTCTTGATATAAATAAGAAAGCACGGATTGCTCGGCGCTTGCCTCATGCGGAAACATCAGGAGAAAGAGCACGGTCACTAATCCGGCCATGCTGGCCAAGTGACTCGTCATGGTCGGTTGCCCGCTGAGTTTTCCAGCATCGAATCCTCGCTCTCGGCCAAGGGGTCACCGTCAGCACTCGTTTCGGGTTCAGTCATAGACTCTTCTTCCAACGCCGCTTGGTCGTTGGCGGTCTTGAAGGTCTGAGTGAAGGTTATTGACGAGCTGATGCGTTGGCCATCTTGAATCGCAGGGGTGAATCGTGCGCGTTTCATCACATCGACAAAGAACCTGCGAATTTGTCCCGGTGTCCCAGGCTCGAAGGCGAGATCGGCCACTTTGCCCGTGGGGGTAATCGTCATGGTCATGGTCACAGCCAGTTCGGCAAGATTGGCATCACTTCGGTATCGCGCAGGTAGATGGTCTGTGATCTTACGTTTTGGGAACAACATTGGCTCGCCAACCAGGTCGTTAGCGAATGCAACGCCTGCGCTGATCCCGGTGCGATCCTCAATCATGACCGGCAGCGTCCCAGGTAGAGGGACGATGAAGAATAAGGGTGCTTGGCTGTCTTCTTCCAAATCATCAAACATGGACTGGGCACGGCCATAGCGCATGCGAAGTTGCTGCTCCAGAATCCTGCTACGAATGCTCTCGTCCTCTAGAAAAGTCACCTGGCGTAAACCAGGAATGAGATAGGCCTCGGCATCGGGTAACCGCTCGCTTAAGTGATCGAGCCGGGACTCGCTCGGGCGGCTTGATTCAAGCAGCGTTGCTTCGAGGGTTTTTCTGGTTAGACCGACCCAGTCAACCGATTGTGCGGCAGTTATCTGGTCGAGCACTTCAGTCAGCTCGTCAGACTGGCAACAACGCCCCATAAAACGAGAGAGATCAGCCTCAGCCAACGTCTGCGCTTGGCGGCGCGCGTCATCCTGCTGGGAAACTAAATCAGCCATGTCTTTCAGCAGCGAGCGTGCACGCTGATACTGACCGGTGTTCAGATACCAATCATATAGCGCGTGGTCCGAGTCTAAGTCGCCGATCGATTGTCGCTTGGCGAGAAAATGCGTCAGATGTTCGAACTGATCGGCCCGTCGGTAGTCGAATTGAGCTAAGGCGAGGGCTTTGAGTCTTTGAATGATGGGCGCCTGATTGGGCGTCGTGACCCCTTCCTCTCGATGGATGAGATAGAGCGCATTGACCAGGGCATCTTCAGCTGCCTCAAAATCTAGCGCTTCGGTCAG
>CAYZUV010000314.1:1697-2830 GCA_964481245.1 uncultured Pseudomonadales bacterium | reverse complement strand
CACCAATTTAAGACGCACTCTTTTTGCTCAAGCAAGATCGCTTCTCGGAGCTCATCATCGAGCGAGTAAATCGATACCACTTCGTGGTTTTCTGCCTTGTTCACGTCAGGTTCTCCTTATTCTGACAAGAGAGGGTCGACGGGGTTTTTGAACAGTGCACCAAGTTCTTGGTCTGGTGTCTGCAGCAATAAATCGACCCAAGCATGGAAACGGCTGCCGCCGCCTTCGTTCTTACCGAATGTCACCACTTTCTTCGCACCCGAGGCAAGTGCTACCTGCTGCTTTAGGCCGGTGGCGTAGTCTTCCTCCTCGACGACATAGCGCAGGAACTTAAATTGCTCTCGGGCGCCCTTTTCGCCTTCTTCATCGGGTTTGTTTTGAAGCAAGTAGTGTTGAACCGTGATGGATTCACCAACGGTCTCTCCTGGGAAAAGCTGCGATAGCAACACGCCCCGTCCGCCGCCATCAAAACTCGCTATTGAGATGTGAGGAAAAATCGTCCAAACACCTCCCATCGCGGCCTCTAGCGGCCACTCCTCATCGGGCAGATGCTCGAATTCAATGAGTCCAGGGTTGGGACCCGAAACCCGTTGGTGAGGTCCCCATGGGTAGTAATTCGCTCGGTGAGGGAAGTCTGAACCAAAGGTTGCCTTATGAAGTATGGGTAAGTGGTAGATGTCGAGATAGCCGTCATAGGCGATCTTCCAGTTGGGTCCGCGGACGACCTGGCAATCGAAATAGTGCCAGTTCTCAAAGTTAAACCCCGCCAATGCCTCGTCGTACTGACAGAGGAAGTCCTCGATGGGTAGCTTCGGCTCAGGGTCTAAATGGACCCAAATGAGGCCGGCTCGCTCCAGGCACACCATGGGCGTGAGCTGATAGCAGGATCGGTCGACGACGCCAAAATCCTTCTCGGCGAAGACGCCAGTGAGCTGGCCGCTTAAATTGTAGGTCCATGCGTGGTACGGGCATGTGAACCGGTGTGTGTTCCCGCGTCCCTCGGGCATGATCTGAGCGCCTCGGTGGCTGCAAACATTAAAGAAGGCACGGACTTCCCTATTCTCATCTCGACTGATGATGAGCGGTACGCCGAGCACGGTCATGGCTTTGTAATCGTTGATCTCGGGAATTTC
>CAYZUV010000314.1:0-1597 GCA_964481245.1 uncultured Pseudomonadales bacterium | reverse complement strand
TCAGCTTGGAGCTGCTTGACCGATCTGTCATTAAACCGGCAAGCTTGATTGTTTTCAACGGCGATATTGGAGTGGACTGGGATGAGTTTCTTTGACTTGAGGGGTGAGACAGCTGTCGTAACGGGCGCTGGACGCGGCATTGGTGAGGGCATTGCCAAGGTGCTCGCCAAAGCGGGTGCCAATGTGGTGTGCGCTGCAAGACGCGCACATGAAATAGAGCGCGTGGCCGAAGAGATCAACGAAGCCGGTGGCCAGGCAAAAGCGTGTGCCACTGATGTGACGGACCTTGCCGCCGTTGAGCACCTCGCGGATTTTGCGCTAAGCGAATTTGGATCACTCAACATGTGGGTCAATAATGCCGGGGGTTCAGCTGTTCAGGCGCCGCTGGTGGACCTCGATCCTGCCGAGTGGGAGCGAACGCTGTTACTTAACCTCACGGCTGTCTGGCACTGCACGCGAGTGGCATCTCAAAAGATGAACGAAGGGCGAATCCTTAATATCTCGTCCCTTGCTGCGGAAGACGTGATTCCAGGGAGCGGTCATTACTCGGCCGCGAAAGCAGGGGTCAATATGCTCACTAAAACCTTTGCCAAGGAGTTGGGACCCAGGATCAGAGTCAATTGCATTATGCCGGGCGCAGTGCCCACGGAGATTATGATGGAGGCGCTCAGTCTGAAGGAGGACGATTTGCCTGGTTTAGAGAAAATGTTGCGCTTACCTGCAGGTCGTTTAGGCACGCCTGAAGACTTGGGGCTGGCAGCTCTTTATCTGCTCTCAAAGGAAGCAGCCTGGGTCACTGGGCAGAATATCCGCGTATCGGGAGGTCACTGATGGAATTGAAACGGGTTGTCTTAAAGCGCTATCCAGAGGGTACGCTGCAGAAAGAAGACATGGAGATCATCAGTGAACCTGTACCAGAGCTGGCTGCTGATCAAGTGCTTTTGCAAGTCGAACATCTCTCGATCGACGCGTTCATTCGTACCACCTTCAACCAGGGGGCCTTTCACGGGACGGCGGATTTGAATCAACCCATCGTGGCACTGGGGATTGGTCGCGTGGTGGACTCGAGGTTTGACGGTCTGAATCAAGGTGATGCGGTGTTCGGCCCGATGGGTGCCCAAACGCACGCGGTGTTACCGGGCGCCATGCTTCAGAAAGTAGACGAGTCTAACTTGCCTGCTCGGGCCCATCTTGGCGTACTGGGTGTGACCACAGGGCTCACAGCTTATTCGGGCGTGGTTCGGGTAGGGCAGGTACAACCAGGGGACACGGTGGTGGTATCTGCGGCGGCGGGTGCTGTTGGCTCATGCGCTTGTCAAATTGCAAAGAACTGTGGTGCGCGGGTGATCGGTATTGCCGGCGGTGCCGAAAAGTGCCGATTCTTAATCGATGAGATTGGTTGTGATGAGGCCATTGATTATAAGAACGAGTCGGTGAGTGATCGCCTGGCTGAGCTGGTGCCGGATGGCCTCGACGTGTTTTTCGATAATGTGGGAGGCGAGGTTCTCGATGCGGCGCTTTTGAATTTGAAGGAGGGCGCGCGGGTCGTGATTTGTGGTGCGATCTCTCAATATGAGCGCTCAGGGGATGTGAAGGG
>CAYZUV010000313.1:1613-2840 GCA_964481245.1 uncultured Pseudomonadales bacterium | reverse complement strand
CCCAGCCCTACGGCGAACCCAATGGCCGCCATTAAAAAACCAAAACTGGACTTGAAGGATTCTCTTTGCATGCAATTGCTCTCTGATATCGCCAGTTAGAGCTTAACGCAGACAGAACGCAAAACTCAGCCAGAAGACACGCTTCGAGCCAAGGATTCTTAGATCTCGATCTTGAAAACAGGTCCCCTCGTACACATAGTAGTCTCATCAAAGGAGAGCCCTATGCTACGTATTCTTTTATTCCTAGCGACGAACTTCGCCATCCTGCTGGTCCTTGGCATCGCGATGCAAGTGCTGGGCATTGACGACATGCTGGCGGCCTCGGGCTCGGGGTTTAACACCCAGGGCATCCTTGCATTCTCAATGCTGTTTGGATTCGGCGGCGCGTTCTTGTCTCTGGCAATGTCGAAGTTTTTGGCTAAGCGAGGCATGCGCGTCCAAATCATCGAACAACCGTCAAACGAAACAGAGCGATGGCTCGTCAACACGGTGGAACGCTTTGCGAAACAGAGCAATATTGGCATGCCGGAAGTTGGCATCTTCAACCAACCACAACCCAATGCATTTGCCACAGGTATGTCGAGAAACAACGCCCTCGTCGCGGTTTCCACCGGCCTGCTGAACCAGATGGATCGAGACGAAGTAGAAGCCGTCCTCGGTCACGAGATCGCCCATGTGGCCAATGGCGACATGATCACCATGGGTCTGCTACAAGGTGTTTTGAATACGTTTGTCATCTTTTTGTCCCGGCTCGGGGGCTACATTGTGGATCGCGTCATCCTGAAAAATCAGAGGGGGCACGGCATCGGTTACTTTGTCACCACCATCATCTTTCAAATCTTGCTCTCCATCCTCGCGTCCGTAATCGCGATGTGGTTTTCGAGGCGTCGGGAATTTCGAGCCGACGAAGGTGGCGCGCAGCTGGCTGGGAAATCAAAAATGATCCGAGCACTCAAACGGCTCCAGCAAGTCAATGAGCCTCAGGATTTAGAAGGCGAATTTGCCGCCTTCGGCATTTCAGGTCGTCGAGGCGGGTTCAGCGAACTGTTTCTCAGTCATCCGCCCCTTGAAAAACGGATTCGCCACCTGGAAGCTCAACAGATTTTGTGAGGCGCGACACATTCGGCGTGCGCCCGCGCCGCGCGGCGGTCGAGGTTCGAGTATGGGTCACGCATTGATGGATGATCAGGCGCCTTTTTTGTATGGTGGGCGACTTGACGCAGCATC
>CAYZUV010000313.1:0-1513 GCA_964481245.1 uncultured Pseudomonadales bacterium | reverse complement strand
TCTGACCTCATGGTGCTACTCGCAAGAACCACACCGAAGGATCAGGTCAAAAAGAAAACGGACGGCTTATCTGCCTTCCTGATACACGTGGGCGAAGCCGAGGGTAGAGGGCTTGAAATTCGCCCCATTGAGTCGATGATCAACCATCACAGCTGCGAACTGTTTTTTGACGATTTGCGCGTACCCAAAGATAGCTTGCTCGGGACCGAGGGCGCAGGCTTCAAAGTCATTCTAGATGGCATGAATGCTGAGCGCATTCTCATCGCGGCTGAGTGTGTGGGTGATGGTCGCTACTTCATCGATAAGGCCAGTCATTACGCCAAAGAGCGGATCGTCTTCGACCGTCCGATTGGGCAGAACCAAGGCGTTCAGTTCCCCATCGCGAGGTCCTACGCTGAAGTTGAAGCGGCTTGGCTTATGGTGGAAAAGGCTGCCCGAATGTTTGATGCGGGGGAGCCCTGTGGCGCTGAAGCCAACATGGCCAAAATGCTTGCCTCTGAAGCCTCTTGGCGGGCTGGCGACGTGTGTATGCAAACGCATGGCGGCTTTGCGTTCGCAAAGGAATACCATATTGAGCGTAAATTCAGAGAAACGCGCCTCTATCAGATTGCGCCCATCTCAACCAACCTGATTTTGAGCTTTATAGGTGAACATGTTCTGGGGATGCCACGATCGTTCTGACCTCCCTGCCAGGATAAGGCTAGGACGATGAAATTTCGTCCCCGAGGGATACGCTTCCAACCCCATCTGGCACAAAGTAACCCCCGAACGTCACACCGCCAGCATAACCCACGCCGTTTTTTCGATACTGACTTAACGTTCTCAGCGGCTCTTTGCTTCGTTGCTCTCCAAAAGGATCAAAGGTGGTGACGCTGCAACGCTCACAGGCCACCACTCGAGAAAAAGTGAGATCCCCAATTTGGAGCATAGCCGCTGATTCCTCTGCGAAGGGAGATAACCCACTGATCACCAGATTGGGTCGGAACTGCTCCACTCGAACCGCTTCGCGGTCTTGCGACACGGGCGTTGAACCATCGACGGAATCGGCTTGGCTCGCTTCTGAAATTCGGTCATTGAGATCAGCCAACGAGGCCAAATTGACAATAAGAATGGGCGCAATATCCACGAATGCAGGCTGGATTGAGCCATGCAACCGTTGAAAGGGCGTACCCTCAAGGTGCAAAAGCGCGCCCTCGGCCGCTTTGACCAATTGCAAAGGCTGCCCGAAGACTTGGAGAAGCCACTCAGATACCAGGGATCCCGCACTGACGCAGGGTACATCCCGGCCTATACTCTTGATGGGGCCGGTGGGTTCTATCGCTGACTCATCGATCTGGATTTCGCTCGACCCAGCGAACTTCAATGTCAGGCCTTGGCTGGATTCAAGGACCTCTAAAAACCGAAGGGCCGGCATGACCTTCTGATTCACGATTCCTTGCGCATTAACCAACACCCATTGACGGTCTCCGACTAGACCGCTTGTGGTAACATCCGCCGCCTCAACGCGCTCACC
>CAYZUV010000312.1:0-2840 GCA_964481245.1 uncultured Pseudomonadales bacterium | reverse complement strand
TCTTCTTCCGTGAGTTGGTCATCGAGATAAAAAGGATCTTCCCAGTTAAAGCTTGGCATCAGTCTTCCTTGCGTTGGTGTACTTCGTAAGCGCGCTCAATCAAGCGCCTAGTTTAAGGGGTTGGCCCAAATCGACCTCGTTAATCCACTCTGCTCTTCTGTTCGTCAGAAACACAGCTGGAAATTCTCGCTCGGGGTTCAGGTCTGCTGCAGATCCCCGTAGAATCGCGGTCGCAGATTATAGTGCTTCGCACCTCGAAGGCCCACCCTCAGTCGCAATCCAAGGACAGCTCATGGCACTTGACCAAGACACACTCAATCAACTGCTCGATACCCTGACTCGCTTTGTACGCGAGCGCTTACGGCCGCTTGAGGCACAAATTGCGGCGGACGACCGAATTCCTGATCACATTATTCAAGAGATGAAAGACCTCGGGCTCTTTGGACTTACAATTCCTGAAAGCTACGGCGGTCTTGGCCTCAACATGCAAGAGGAGGTCGCTGTTGCTCGAGTGTTCGGCCGAACTTCGCCCGCTTTTCGTAGCGCCTTTGGTACCAACGTCGGCATCGGCTCGCAGTCATTGGTCATCGATGGCACGGAAGAGCAAAAAGCGCACTACCTCCCCAAAATGGCGACGGGCGAAATTGTCGGTTCCTTCTGCTTGAGCGAACCCGAAGCAGGCTCGGATGCGGCCTCGGTAAGGACCACCGCGGTCAGAGATGGTGATGACTATGTAATCAACGGCACCAAGCGCTACATCACCAATGCCCCCAGTGCGGACCTCTTTACCGTGTTTGCACGCACAGATGCGACCGTCCCGGGCGCACGGGGTGTTTCGGCTTTTTTAGTTGACCGCACGCTACCCGGCGTCTCGCTCGGACAGCCTTATAAAAAGATGGGCCAACAGGGTGCACCGGTCTGCGATGTCATCTTTGAAGACGTTCGGGTCAGCGCTGACAAACTCGTTGGCGGCAAAGAGAATGTTGGCTTCATTACTGCAATGAGGGTGCTAGATAAAGGTCGCCTACACATCAGCGCCATTTCCGTTGGCGTTGCGGAACGCCTCATTGAAGATGCAGCGCGATACGCGCTGGAACGCAAGCAGTTCAACCAAGCCATTGCCGATTTTCAGCTCGTTCAAGCCATGCTGGCTGACAGCCAAACCGAAATGTACGCCGCCGCCTGCATGGTTGAGGAAACGGCTAGACGTCGCGACAGCGGCGAAAACGTGGCAGCGCTGGCCGCCAGCTGCAAACTGTTTGCCACCGAGATGGTTGGGCGCGTGGCCGACCGAGCCGTTCAGATCTTTGGCGGCGCGGGTTATATCGAGGAGTACGGCATTGAGCGGCTGTACCGAGATGTTCGGTTATTTCGAATCTATGAAGGCACTTCGCAGATTCAGCAAACTGTCATCGCCAAAGACCTTTTGAAGCGATTTTCTTAACAATTATCGCAGTCAACTCTTTTAAATTGAGAACTTGAGCGATAGCCTAGTTCAAGCTTAAAGGTCCTCTTGCAAGCATGGCTGGATACACCGCGAAAGAAGTTGCCGAACTCGTTGAGCTCCCCCGCGAAACGATCTGGGAACTCACCCGAGCAGGCATTCTGGAACCTGATCGCACCAACGCCTTCTACCAGTATTCCTTTCAGGACATCTTGATCCTCCGCACGGCGAAGGAGTTGATCCAAGACGGCGTCCGAAAAAGTCGGTTGAATAGAGCACTGACCAGCCTCAAGCAGCGGCTGCCAACCAGCCGTCCGCTCTCGTCTATTCGAATCTCGAAAGACGGCAGTCAAATCGTTGTTCGCGAAGAAAACACCGTGTTCAATGCCGAGAGTGGCCAGCTCCACCTCAATTTCGACTTAAGCGCAAACCCCGCCGTGGTCTCGCAGCTTGCTAAGCGTGACGACCTTGGTCACGGTGATGAAGTACTCACCGCCGATGACTGGTTTGATCTGGGCGTCGACCTTGAAGCCGTGAGCCCGGATGATGCGCCTGCCGCCTATCGAAGAGCGATCGAACTTGAGCCACAGCACGCTGAGGCCCACGTCAATCTTGGCCGCATCCTGCAAGAGCGCGATGAATTGGAACTTGCTGAAACGCATTATCGCAAGGCGCTAGAGGTCGAGTCCGATAACGTGCTCGCCGCCTTCAACTTGGGCACCCTGCTCGACGATCTGAAGCGCGAAGATGAAGCGATTGAGGCTTATTTGATTGCTTCGGAATTCGCAGATGCGCATTACAACCTGGCAAGGCTCTATGAACTGCGCGCGGAGCACGGGCTCGCACTCAAACATTTAAAAGAGTACCGCCGCTTGATGGAGGACCTGGGCCTCCCTCAATGAACCAGTATCTCTTCTGACTCCATGACCACCTTGATAAGCCGAGGCCCGCGAAACCACAATTCGCCATGGTTTCGCTCATCTCCCTCGATACTGTAGGCAAACCGATACCGCCGCCAAAGCCCCCAATTGGGCCATTGCCAATCCACTTGATAGCGCTCGAACTGCACGGTTTGATCTAACAATTGAACCTCTCGCTTTCGACATTCAGCTCGGGCAAAAAATAGCGCCCGCTCCCGACCTTGGTTCGCGAGATACCAAAGAAGCGCTGCAAAGCTGACGAAAAAGAATATGAGGAGTTCGGCCATGGATGAAGCTTACTGAAAGCTAAGAAGAATGCACCGCTCACCACAATTCGAATAACTTTTTCTTAACAAGGCGAGGCGATTTCCGTAAACTACGCCGCGGAGGGTTGGCAGAGCGGTTGAATGCACCGGTCTTGAAAACCGGCATAGGTTAATAGCCTATCCAGGGTTCGAATCCCTGACCCTCCGCCA
>CAYZUV010000311.1:0-2847 GCA_964481245.1 uncultured Pseudomonadales bacterium | reverse complement strand
CTGTTGCTGTTGCTGTTGCTGTTATCGATCGTTGATGGTGACATCGACTACTCGAGAACGAATCACCGATCGTTCTGTCTTGCAGTGAGCGGTGTTCATCACGCGAACCGAATGAACGTTAGGTCAATCCTAATGCCTCTGTCGTCCGATGCATCCACTTGATCAGTCTGCGCGTGGTTCGTTCTCGTCTCGCACCACAATCAACGTTTTACCAAAATTACGCCCCGCTAACATCGCAGAAAATGCCTCGGGCGCCTGCGTCAATCCATCCCATCGGTCCTCCCGGTAGATGATCCGGCCTTGGCCAACGTACTCGCCCATTTCCTCTAAGAAGCGAGCTTGATGACTGCCCACAAAATCGCCCACAAAAAGCGGATGGACCACGACCCCAAGACTTGACTCGAGCGGCGCAACTCGCGCCATCCAACGCTGTCTCGAAGCCACCATATCGTCGCCATAGTGCGCGATCATACCGCAGAGCGTAATGCGTGAGCCTCGGTTGAGCTGGCCGCACACCGCATCAAACACCGGTCCGCCGACATTTTCAAAATACACATCACAACCATCAGGGCAAGCCGCGCGCAGTTGATCCGCGAAGTCGTCCGCTTGATGTGAGACGCAAGCATCAAATCCAAGGGTATCAATACAGTAGTTCACCTTCTCTGCCGTCCCCGCGATACCCACCACCCGGGCACCATAGGTTCGAGCCAACTGGCCCACCAACTGCCCAACGCCGCCCGATGCTGCTGAAACGACGACCGTCTCTCCAGCCTTGGGCTGGCACTGGATAATGAGTCCTGCATAAGCGGTCAGCCCCAACATCCCCAAGGCCCCAAGCGCGTAGGAATATGGGCCGTGACGCGAATCCAGCGTTCTAGGCTGCATGTAACCAAAATCGGTGATTTGATCCCCCGTCAGCCCCATCGTTTGCCAACCTAAGGTATTAAAAATCACATCGCCTTCTTCAAACTGCTTATTCCGACTCTTCACTACACGCGACACTGTGCGGCCGTGACAGATATCCCCAGGGGCTTCGGTACCATTGCGGCGGCGGTTCCACTGATAGGGATCCAGCGATAAATAAAGGGTTTCGCACAAGACTTGGCCAGCCAATGGCTCGGCGGCCGCCTCAACTTGCCATTCAAAATCATCGGGTGTTGGCCAACCCTCCAGGGGGGTTCGCGCAAGTCGCCAGCAAGGATTGTCTAACGTCATCGCCTGGAGTTTACCAAGCACCGTCAATGCGATAGAGCAACCGGTTCGGCTCGCCAGGCAGATAAAGACGTCCTCGGTCATCGACGGCGATGCCATTAAAAACTTGTGAGGGTGGCTGCGCTGCGCTCGCGGCCTGCGACCCGGGCGGGATCTCGGCCACCGTCACCCGTTCGCCATCTGACTTAATTACGGTGACACGACCCGCATCCGCCTCCACAACCGCAACGTGACCTTGGTATTGGACGAATCCCTCGGGGGTGACCAAACCATCCACGAGAATTTCCGGCTGAGCGAGTGCTTGCCCCCCTCGCGCGATCTTAAGTATCTGACCCAGCCCGCGGTCACTCACCAGCAAATCCCCATCAGAGACGAAAAGTCCAGTCGGCGCCGTCAAACCACTGGCATAGACCGCCACTTCCTCACCTGAGTCGTTAAAGGCAACCACACGGCGCTGACCGTGCTCTGCGACCACAACGAGCCCTTCATAACGCACCGCTGCCACAGGTGCAGACAGCCCTGACTTTTCCCATCGGCGCGTACCCTCGGTCTGATTCCAGATGCGCACGTCATTATCCACCCAGGAGACCAGAATCAGGTCATCACCATCGCTAGACACGTTCAGAGCACCGCCCATCGCGCCCATACCCAGTACATTGCGCTGGTTAAAGGTATTCTTTCCCTCCGAATCAAACCCGCGGATCCCATGCAAGTCGGCAAGTACCAACTGACCTTGGTGATAGGTAATGCCGCCAGCATGTGCGATGCCACCGGGTAACAATTCCGTTTGCGAGCCATCCAGATTCACTCGCGTAATGAAACCATCGGTGAAACTCGACACAAAGATTCGCCCTTCATCGTCGAAGACAAAATTATCAAGCCCTGGGGATAGCTTTGCGACAATCTCATGATCACCCTCAGCATCGATGCGAACCACGTCACCCGCGCCAGTATCAAGCACATGAAGCACGCCGTTCGCGTTGAACTTAACTGCCGCCGGGGTCACAAACCCACTCGCCTCGACCCGCATGTCGCCTTCATCGACGTCGAAGCTCACGACCTCGCCCCTAAACCAGCGCGGCCCGTACAGACGCCCATCAGGGCCCCAATCCATACCGTTCAGACCACAACCTGGCCCCAAGGTATCGTCAATGAGGCGCGCAGGCGCCTCCCCTTTGGGGTCAACTTCAAAAAGATGCGTACCAAAAAAGCACTGAGACACGAACAGACGATCATCATCGGAGAATGTAATCGGATTCACCCCGGGCGTGAGATTCGCCGCGATCACCTTTTCGCCGGCAGCATTAAATCCAGCGACTTCTCCCGTCATGATGGAGGTCCAATAAAAACTCCCATCACTGGCGAATGCCACATCGTCTGGCCCTATGACGCCCTCCTCAATGCCATATTCTTTGAGGATGTCTCCTGACTCGGCATCAACCACGGTCAGGTTCGAACCCAGCACTGAAGCCACATAGAGATGACCATCTGGCCCTAAAGCGACGCCATTCGCCCCTGCAAGTTCGGCGCCCGTTGCAATCACCGATACTTTTGGACCGTCGAGCCCCTGGTCAACACCGGGTGCTTCGGTAGAACCACCCCCACATCCCGCCAGCCCAACACACAAGCCAAACA
>CAYZUV010000310.1:0-2875 GCA_964481245.1 uncultured Pseudomonadales bacterium | reverse complement strand
TGCCACCGCAGATCATGAGCCAAAGACTCTCACGCCGATCCTTTCTAAAAGCCGCAGGTTTGGCATCCACTCTCAGTATCAATGGGTTGAGGGCCCAGTCCCGACCGCAATATACCGTGGTTGGCGCGGGGATCGTGGGGGCGAGCATCGCCTACCATTTGACGAAAGCTGGCGCCCACGTAACGCTCATCGATGCCCTTGGTCCCGCTCGCCTCGCCAGCCGTGCAACCTTCGCATGGATCAATGCCACTTGGGCGAAGCAACCGAAGCACTATCATCGGTTAAGCCAATTGAGCGTCGCACTCTGGCATGACCTCCAAGAGTCGCTTGATTTGCCGATTCAATGGCAAGGCTCCATCGAATGGTTTGAATCAGAGGATCGTCAGGCGCGTCTCGCTCTCGATATTGATGAACAGATCACTTGGGGCGAACCTGCGAGAATGATCAAGCCCGCGGAAGGCTTGGCACTTGCTCCAAATATCCGTTTTGGTCATGCAAAGACCGCTGCGTTTTCACCCAACGACGGGGCCGTCAATGCGGCCTTCGTCACCGAACGCTTGGTTCAAGCGGCGAAGGCGTTGGGCGCTACCTGTCGATTTCCATGCACGTTGATGGACGCGACACCCAATCACCTCGGAACCACCGTCCGGACTTCAGAGGGTGATTGGCACGCTGATCAGCTGATTCTAGCAACCGGCGCTGCACACGATGTTCCCGGCAGACTGACGGGCATCGACATCCCGCAGAGAACCACACCTGGCATCATCGCTGTGACCGCACCGGGTCCAGCAATTCTTGGCCCTGTGGTTTCAGCGCCGGGCGTGCATCTTCATCAGCAACTCGATGGGCGCTTGGTGATCGGCGAACAAGCCGGCGCACCAGACAGCCACAGTGATCGACTCCACAACCGACCCACTGAATTTCCGACCGCTTCGCTCAGCAAAGCCCATGGCGAGCGGCTCATGGCGCTTGCGCGAACCTATCTGCCATCGATCGATCAATTCACCCTCGATCAAGTGATGATTGGCTGGCGACCGCTCCCCATCGATGGTCATCCGGTTCTCGGCACGAGTGCATCGAACCCTCATCATTATCTCGCCATCATGCACAGTGGCGTGACCCTGGCGCCCATCATTGGCCATCTCGTTGCAGAGGAACTTTTAACCGAACAACCCAACCCCTTGCTCGAGCCATACAGACCGAGCCGTTTTGAAGGCCGGGGCTGATTGTGAGTTGCGTGCACCCTACGCAACCCGATAGAGTCTCGACCAGCAAAGACGAAGCTTCGACGCATCAACCCACACAGCAAATTGGAGTCATCACGGCTCTAACAACATCTGTCTTGAAGTTGACGAGCTCTGGACACTTCGTCATCTATACATCAACGCAGGGAAGCTCATTCGCTTTATGAATTGGCTAAATGACCATTGGCTCGCCGTCCTATTTTTGAGCCTCTACACCCTGGTGCTGCTCTACAACGCGTATCTTGGGAGCCAAGCGAGTAAAGGGCTCGACGGCTACATGGTGGGCAATCGCGCCATGGGCGGGGTCGTCGTCGGGATTTCGTTTTTCGCGACCTTCGCGTCAACCAATAGCTACATCGGCCATGCCGGCAAGGGCTACGCCTACGGACTGCCGTGGTTCACAATGGCAATCCTACTGGTGCTGTTTAGTTGGATTTCCTGGCGCTGGATTGGACCACCGCTGCGACGATTTGCCAGCGAGTGGGACGCGCTGACGATTCCTGATTTTCTTGGCAGTCGTTTTGTGCCTGAGGGACCAACATCAGATCGACACCCTCTCAGACTCGCGGCGGCCATCGTCATCGTGTTCTCGAGCCTGCTCTATCTACTCGCCATCTTCAAAGGCGCAGGCCATCTCTTTCAGATCTTCTTGGGGATTGATTACGAAATGGCCGTGGGCGTGACTTTACTCATCGTCGTGCTCTACACCTCCGTGGGCGGGTTTGTATCGGTGGTCAGAACGGATGCAATTCAAGGCATTCTCATGCTGCTCGGTAGTGTGATGATGTTCTATTTTGTGACCCGCGCGGCGGGCGGAGTCAGCGCCATTACGGAGCTCGAAGCCGACCCTGAAAAGTCATTCCTCTTCGAGTTCAATGGTGGCATACCGTTCGCCGTTCTCCTCGGCGTCTCGCTCTCGGGCGCGCTCAAATTGCTCGTCGACCCGAGACAGATCTCGCGTTTCTTTGCTCTAAAGGACGATGCCGCAGTGAAGCAAGGCATTTGGGTCGCAGCTGTGGGTCTCGGCATCATCCTCTTTTGCCTTTTTCCCATCGGCATCTATGCACAGCTCATTCTGCAGGACGTTGGGGACACGGATTTGATCGTCCCTACGCTGGTCAGTGACCCAAGCATCTTCCCGTTTTGGGCGGCCGACTTCCTGATTGTTGCGATTGTGGCGGCGGCCATGTCGTCAATGGATAGCGTCCTGCTGGTAGCCGCCTCAACGCTATACAAAAATCTCATCGCGCCGTTCAGCGTTTCGGCGCACCAATTGCGGTGGACCCGAGCTGCCGTGATTGGCTTTGCCATCGTATCCGCAGGTCTGGCGTTGAACCCGCCCGGCGACATCGTCGAAATCACCATCTTCTCAGGCAGCCTTTATGCGGTGTGTTTCTTTCCGGCCGTGGTGCTGGGACTGTACTGGTATCGGGGTACAGCGCGTTCCGTACTCTGGTCGATGAGCGTCGGCACCTTCGTGCTGCTCGGGTGGATATTGCTTGGGTTTAAGCAACACCTCCACGAGGTATTCCCCGCACTCTCCGCCTCTATGCTCATCTACTACCTTAATGCTCGATTAGATCCTGCGCCTTCCCCTCAAGCGCTGGGAAACTAACCAAGGCGCTGCGCAA
>CAYZUV010000309.1:0-2882 GCA_964481245.1 uncultured Pseudomonadales bacterium | reverse complement strand
TTTCGGCGGCGACACGGGTTATGGGCCGCATTTCTCGGAGACAGCCGAGCGATTCAATTCGGCTTGCTAAAAGAACACGTCCAATATTGGGCCCGCAACACCCGCCATAACATTTACCGCGCCGACCAAAACACCCGCTAGCCCCGCATGCGAGCGCGTTGAGATCTTCAACCGCCACCCATCAGGAATTGCACTTGCGGCAAAAGGGATCAAACCCAACGCAATGAGGACCTGCGCCCGATCAGGTGAAAATGTCAAAAACCCGAGCACTAGCAAGATAACGCCAACACCAACAAGGAAATATCGGACTGGAAGCCAGAGAATATCAGCATGGTTAAGCCAAGCTAGGTAGCCATTAGCGGTTAGCTGAAACAGTCCGTGAAGCACAAAGGCATGGGGAACACTGAACCACTCAACCAAGATGGCCATCAATAAAAGGTCACCCAACATACCGAACACACTGGAAAGCGCGCTGGTTAAGAAGGTCGCGAGCGACACCATCCAAACCATAAGGAGACCATCATCGGCTGCTATCGCGCAGAACCAACCCTGCCTCCCGACCTCTTCCCATGCGTTAAGAGGGTTTGGGCTGATCACTCACCCGCACACAGCGATTCACCATCTCACCCAAGTGCTCGATCTTTGTCGTGATGACATCGCCATCTTTCAGAAATCGCTTAGACGCAGCGCCCACCCCTTCAGGTGTCCCAGTGAATATGAGGTCGCCTGTTTCTAGGCGTGTGATGCCCGAGAGATAAGAAATAAGAAAAGAGACATCAAAGAGCAGGCTCGTGGTTCGATCCGACTGGCGACGTTCATCATTGATCCACGTTTCGATTGCCAAGTCTTTAGGGTCGGCCAGCGAATCGGTCGACACCATGTAAGGCCCACACGGGCCAAATGTGTCAAATGACTTGCCCAAATCAAAGTGCGGTGGTTTCGCCGAGAACTGGGCGGGCCGATCAGAGATATCCTGTCCTATCATGAGGCCAGCCACATGCTGCCATGCTTGCTCGCGCTCAATGTCTTTCCCTGGCGTGCCAATCACAACCACAAGTTCACCCTCGTAGTCGCACCCCTCACTCCTGAGTTCCACATCATGGTACGCACCGACCAAGCAGGACGGGAATTTCGTAAATATCAAAGGATTTTCGGGCACATCCATGGACGATTCATCCGCATGGGACTGGTAATTCAATCCAACGCCAAAGACTTTCTGCGGGTTGGGCACCGGCGGCCCTAGGCTCGCCTCTCGCCAAAGACCGTCTGCCGACGCTGGGTTGAGGTTTGCCGCGAGCGCACTCAGTTGGGCAGAGGCGCGAAGCGCTTCGATTGCGTCACTGGGCAGCCCTCCGCCCGAAACTCGCTCAAGATCGAAGTAATGTTCACCCTGAACCAGCGCCGCTCGGCCATTAATGTTTGCAAGTTGATATCCCACGGTTCCCCCTAGCCTAAACTGTCAGCCGATCAATGCAGCCATGCGCTTGGGTCGCCTCTCCTGGCGACCTCGATTATTTCCGACTCGACTTTGCAGAAGGCACACAAGATGGTCAAGGGCGAATATCAGCACTCAGCTAGAGACGAACTGCATGACTCGGTCACACAAATCCAACGTCGTGATGCGTCCCATTCGGCCACCGAAAGACCGAAAAATGCAATTAACTGACCGATCAATCCGAGGACGTATAAAGCGAGGGGGCATAAAGCAAGTCGAGATAAGGCAAGGAGGTATAAAGAAAGAAAGGCGAAGAAAGCCTGGAACTTAAAAGCCTATCGGGCCACCTTCTGTCGCCCACCACAGCAGCGGGGGCTCTGCTTCATGCCAATAAGGCGAATCACCCCCTAGGCAAACAGATTTAAGTCGCAACGTAAGTGCGCCCTAAAATAGTTGAAATACGCTTGCCCGCACTACCTTTGGTTGGCCTTGGTGAACTCAGCCAAAAGCTGCGATAACGCCTCTGGTCGTCGCCATTGATAGAAATGTCCGCCACCGATGTGTGGCGCACTCACAGCATTGGGGCACATGGCCAAAACATCTGACTCAATACCGTTGGTGACCGGGTCATCACCCGCGAACACGCTCAAGAAAGGTTTGTTCCACGCACCAAAAAACGCCCTCGCTTCACGCTGCGCCGCCAAGGAAGCATCTGGGATGGTGGGCACATGACTTGGCATTGCGCGCGGGCCCATCTTGTAGCTCGCATCAGGAAAAGGCGCATCAAAGGCTTTGGCAACAGCTGAGCGAAATGGCGATGCATTACTTTTGCCTAGCTGGACAAACAGATAATTCAGCAGGGTTCTGAGCATGGATGGTCTCTCCATCTGCTGCGAGGCGATAAATCCAATAGGCAAATCAACCGTGTCCCAGCAGAATTTCTGCCAGTACATAAATTTTAGGGCGGGTGCTGTTTCTTTTTGGTCCATCTGCATGACCTGCTTGAACATCGAAAACACGGTAAGCCTCTCGTCACTCTCTCGAAAGGCGTTGACACGTTGAATGACGTCTTCTGTTGCATCTGGGTTGTAAGGAAGCCCGGTGTTACCCATGGACACACCCATGAACCGGTCGGGTTCGCGAGCCACCATTCGCAATCCGATCAAGCCGCCCCAATCTTGACCAAAGAACGTCAGGTTCTGGAAATCATTGGCGATGAGCCAATCAACCATCCAGTCCACTTGGTTTTGGTAGCTGTAGTCTTCTCTCGCCGCCGGTTTATCCGATTTGCCATATCCGGGCAAATCGGGCGCGATGACGCGGACACCCGCATCCGTCAGGAAGGGGATCATCTTTGAGTAGAGATAACTCCATACCGGCTGACCATGCATAGCCAGCAGCACCGGACCATCTCTTGGGCCTTCGTCTATGTGGTGAATGCGCAGAT
>CAYZUV010000308.1:0-2885 GCA_964481245.1 uncultured Pseudomonadales bacterium | reverse complement strand
AGATTGATCAGAATGGGCAAGAACACCCACGCACGGAGTCTAGGATGCAGCAGCAAGCCAAAACCGCTCAGCAATGCACCGAACCCTGTAAACAACCCCATGAACCTCCTCCTTTTCCTCTATTGTCGACCTGAGGTATCTCTCAAATTGAATCTCCGAGGCTCACCTAGCTTGAACGCCGTAGCTCAGCAATCGATTCATCTCAGAGGTCTTCATGACTCCGAATCTACCCCTCACGACCCGAGGGTGCTGGTTCAAACCAATCCATGCGCTTTTGGTTCAGAAGAAGTGTAAGCCCTCGTTGATCGCGCAATCACTTGCTCAACGCTCAATAAGCCTAACGCGGTTTGAGCAGGTCCTTTGCCTTAAAACCGCCTTCGATGGCAACGAATTTGGTCGCAACCTTTCACTCGCCCCTCTGGACGCCCTCTCGCAAAAGCGTCTTTCATCGGGACTCACCTCAAGCAACTATCAGAGCAGATTAAATCTGAATCTTGCGTCGGCCAACATAGTGCTTTTCAAGAATCTCGGGCACACCCTCGGGTACGGGTTGGACACGGGTGTGACACAGCGCTTCAATTTCCTCGCGCACCCGGGGCGTTAACCGCTCGGCCATACGGGATGCTCGATACCGCTCAGTCCCAGGCGTCTTATCCACCATCGACCGGACCCATGCTGGGCAAACGGCATTCAATATCGCTAATCGATCCTCGCCAGACACATTGAGCTCAGGGCAAGCCCGATGCCAGGTCCTTGAGTCGTAAATAAGTGCAGCGCCCGCCGGCGCAACCATTTGCCTGACATACTGATGGGCGCCCTCACCCATTCGAGTACCGCCTTCGTTAAACGCACGAGGTGGCCACCGACAGGCTAAGTGAGACCCAGGCACGTACTGTGTCGCGCCATTATCTAACCGAAAAGCATCCACACACAGGTTGAACTGCACGCCATAAACCGATTCATCCTGCCAGTGATCATCAGGATAGACGTCGGGGTGATAAGGATAGTCCGCGTGCCAGCCTTCTTCCGGATATTTCCCGACCAAGTCCTTCGCTGGACGCAAGACCGTCATGGCCGGTTGATGGCAAAAACGAATGGCAGGCACACCCAGATAAGCCCGCAGAAGCCAAAGTGCTGCTGGGTGAGTGACCGCATTGCAAACGTCTTCACTCCAAGAGATGCCATCGGGAACGCCAAAGCGGTCGTCAAAATCCGGCGCGGGCGGCTCGAGCACCGGAATTCGTGCCTTCGTTGCAACCTTAATTCGCTCTAGCGCTGGCTCATCAATCAAGCCATCCAGCACCGTGAACCCCTTCGCTTTTAATTCCGCAAGATAGTCGTCCAAAGGACGCGAAGGCCAACTTGCTTCATCGCTTCGCTCAGGTTGGTTCATGAACTTTCACCTTTTTGCTTTGCTCATCGCCCATCACCTTCTCCTCTGGCCCCAACTCTTCAATAAAGACGTCCCCCCTCTTCCAAGGTTTCTTAGCCACTTGGCCCGGCCTGAGCCGTCTTAGGTATCGAGCGAGTTGGTCTAGCGATGGCACTAGCTGACCGCGCTCCTTGGCCATCGAGAGCCCATTACAGAAGGCTGAGGGATGCAGCCCTTCGGGATAGATCCGAAAGTTACCCCCAATGCGTCGCTCGTGCTCAACAAACAACTCCCAGCAGCCGGTTGTATAGTCCATATTGACTGCGTCGTTTGGGGTGGTCGAGCAGCCGGTTGCAATAAGAAGGAGCGCAGACGTGCCCAGCATCCTAGCGCACGCTGTGCGCGGGCTTAACCGACAGATGATCACCGCTGGTCCTTAATTATTTGAGCTTTCCCCCTACTGAGCTCTGCCTTGACGACTGAACTCGCCGCGAAAGGCGATAAAAATCTCTCACGAGGCAACCATCCTAACCAATGGAATCTACGAAGGCGATCCACTTAAAAGGATTGGTTCGTCAACCCCCCCTGATTCTCAGTACGGCCGATCACCCAGCACCGTCACACGCTCCATGCGCCTGACCTTGGGCCAATAGTCCGCTGCCGCATAATGCTGAGTGCTTCGGTTGTCCCAAAAGGCGATGGAATTTTTCTGCCATCGGAACCGACATTGAATGTCTGGACTCCAGGCCGCTCGATAAAGCGGCTGCAGCAAGGCATCGGCGTCCTCGGCAGGCATGCCTTCGAGTGTTCGGGTGAAGGTGTTGTTCACATAGATGGCTTTTTTGCCGGAATCGGGGTGAGTTCGAAACACTGGATGGGTCGTGGGCGGGAAATTCTTGCGCAATTCATCAATCTTTTCTTGAGGCTCGCCCCGCGAGTACATGCCGCTCAGGAAGACTTCGTTGTCGTGTATAGCTCGTTTACCTTTAAAGATGGCCTTTAAACCCTCATCAAGCCGTTCATACGCTGCCTCCATGTTCGCGAACAGCGTATCGCCACCCACTTCTGGAATTTCAATCGCGCGAAGGATTGAGCCCAGCGAGGGCGCCTCCCGCCAGGTCACGTCTGAGTGCCAAATATTGATCCGCGGTGGCCGCTCTCGATCATTGTCTAAATGAATGATCTCAGGGTGCGATTCACTATTGCGAGTGAATGGGTGGACCTCTAAGTCACCGAAACAGCGAGCGAAGGCAATGTGCTGCGCCTGGGTAATGTCTTGATCACGAAAGAAAATAACCTTGCGGTCAACCAGCAAGTCATAAAGCCAACCTGCAACCTCGGGATTCGGCTTCGTCCGAAGATCGATTCCATGCACCACCGTTCCAATCACGGGTGACAAATGTTCTAACTCAAACCCGAACGGGCTCTCAGGCAATTGCAGTGCTTCGCTCATCATTCCTCCCCTTCAAGGCCCCATCCTAAGTCCAGGTTTAGGTCCGCGCAATTGCATAGC
>CAYZUV010000307.1:0-2891 GCA_964481245.1 uncultured Pseudomonadales bacterium | reverse complement strand
CCTCGACCAGAAACCAGTGCGAGTAGACGCTCTCGCGGCACTCTCGCAATGTCTGCGACGCCAAGATCATCTCCCACTAAGATAGTGTCTCTTGGAAAGTGTTGCCGACGCTTATTGCGTCGCTCAAGGTGGCCGAGCAGCCTATTGCCTAATTCAAGAACATCATTTCCACGTTCTCTCAAGTAGGGATCGTCCATCACTTTGAATTGCGCTGCGTGCTGCTCGATCACCTGTTTTAACGCGCCCTGTGCCCACTGACCCTCTTGGATTTTTTCGATCACTTCAGACGGGATCGCATCGGGGTCTAACATGTGTAAATAGGCGTCAAAGATACCCAGCGTGTCCCGATGAATTTGATCTGCTAGCCCAGCGGCAACGTCTCTAATTTCATCGATCGCGCCGGCTACGGCACGCTCGAAACGCTCAATTTCTCTTTGCGTGTTGCGGACTTGGCGATACGGGACCTGCGCCAAATCGAGATCAGCATAGAGAACGATCGCCGTCCCAAGCGCGATGCCCGGTGCGCCTGGCGCGCCTCGAAAAACACTGGCCCCTTTGCGGACCTTAGTCCCCGTGATCCGAGCAGTCGCTTCAGCGTGTGCGATCAAGCCCGCGAGTTGGGCCGAGAGCGTGATTAGGAAAGCTTCCTCGCTTTCATCAAACCGTCTTTTTTCTCGCTCCTGGACGACCAGCACCCCTAACGTCTTGCCCCGATGAATGATGGGTACGCCTAGAAAACTATTGAACGCGTCTTCGCCTATGCCCTCAATGTATTGGTTCTTGGGGTGGTCAATCACATTTTCGACATTCACTGGCTCGGCTCGATCGGCCACATGGCCGACAAGGCCTTCTCCGGGCCCCAATGACACTTTTCCCACTAGGGCTTGGTTCAAACCACGCGTTGCGCGAAACACGAAACGACCGGTGCGGTCTTGCAATAAATAGACGGTGCAGACCGCTGTGTTCATCGCGCTCTGAACAGAGCTCACTGTTGTTTCAAGCGCTGAATCAAGGTCAAGTGCTGAGGCTACGTCTTGGACAATTTTTCGAAGGGCATCTAGCATCGAGACGCGTTCCCGCTGGGTTTAGGATTTCATACACTGGGCCAATCGAGGTGCCAGCTCTCTCAAGGCGCGCTGATAGACCGGTCGTTTAAAACCAACAATCTGGCTGAGTGGGTACCAAAAACTCACCCATTGCCAATCATCAAATTCAGGTTTTCTCTGAGTATTTAAGTTAATGGCATCATCATCTGAGGTTAAGCGAATCAGAAAGTACTTCTGTTTCTGTCCCACGAAATGGGTTTTCTGGTCGCGTTTTAGATGCGGCGGCAAGCGATAGCGGAGCCAATCTTTGGTGACTGCAATAATTCGAACATCGCTCGCTTCGAGTCCCGTTTCTTCATCTAATTCTCGGTAAAGCGCCTCTTCAGGGCTCTCCTTTGACTGGATACCGCCCTGTGGAAATTGCCAGGCGTTCTGCTTAACCCGTTTGCCCCAAAACACCTGGCCACTGCCATTGGCGATCACTATTCCGACATTAGGTCGGTACCCTTTCTTATCGATCATACAAGCCTTACTTCGACTACAAGCCGCCAACGCAAAGGTGAATGCTTTGCGCGGATCAAAAAAATAATCAGATGCACGCCTTTTATTGCATATCGTTGCCTGTCTGGAAAGAGGCGCGCGATAGTCAGCGCGTAAATTACGCTGAATTCATGTTGGGCCCGAGCCGCAGGATGCGCCCTCAAGTCACTGCTTCCCAGCCAGAATGGCAGCGCTCATCCTGAAGCTAGCTCCCTTTGCAAGACAGGAAAAGGCCAACGTTTTCACAGACGGCAGGCCCCTGATCGGGCGTCGGATTCAGCGCGGGGGCCGCATAGGCGCCTCACCACTCGGAGGCTCGAGTGACACCAACAGAAAAAGTAGTTGACCCATTAACTAATATTAGTTAAAAGTTATTTAATATTATTAGCAGTAAAAAAATGATTAATACCTAGGGCCGCTTTTAGTGCACTAGCAACATTGGACTGCATCTTCACTTACATTGAAAACGATAAGGTAGGGGGTTACATGTTCTTAAGAATGGCTTTGCTTCTGGTGGCACTCTCCGCGCCCTTGGTCAAATCCGAACCTGTCACTCTCGCCGGTATCAACCTTGACATGTCGTTAAAGAATCGACTGAGTACGTTGATGAACAGCGGATTTGCGTGCAAGAAGCGCAAAGCAGCGCCTTATCAAGGTTACTACGAATGCAACAAGCAAAAAGCCAACATCGTGTTTAGTCAGACGGAAATGTTTCTAAACTGCGCAGCCGTGGGTAATTGCAATCAAGATCTCGAGGAACTCGCGCAGACGGTGATGAGTCAGAATGCAATTGAGCAAATGGAGCCCACCGTTTTTTATCGTTCCATTGGTAAGGTCCGTTGGTATTGCGGACGCGACGAGGCATCAGCGTCTAAAGTCTGCGTCCAACAGATGGTCTCCGTTGATCGGGAGATGGTGGAAATTGAACGACTGACCAACGATCCAGGCGTGGTGGACTTTATGCTGTCGCGTCAGGTTCCTCATATTCACGTGCAAAAATTACTGCAACTCGATACCTAATCTAAAGGGTCTTCTCTTGAGCCGAACGTTACTCCCACGCTCGTTTCAGCTAAAATCACCTGTCAACATTAAGCCTCGATCTTTCTAAGCTTGATTCATTCAAGGCTTTGATTCACGAATTTTGGACTCTCCCCTTGAGCAACTTACACTCAGATACCTTAGCCACGCGAAACCTCAGAGCGATCTGGGAACTCCGAAAACGTGAGCTAGGCATCACGCAGGTTGAGGCCGCGAAGGCGCTTGGTCTCACCCAAGGCGCACTCAGTCAGTATTTAAACGGTACGA
>CAYZUV010000306.1:0-2892 GCA_964481245.1 uncultured Pseudomonadales bacterium | reverse complement strand
GGACCCAAGACAGGAAAGCGATTGGCCAACCTGAAGCCTGCGCTAAATTTGCTTCTTAGAGATTGGCTAACAACTTCTGTTAATTGTGCAGACGATTAGCGCCAAGCCACCCAGGCCTTCGGCTTTTGCGCCATTCTAACGTTTCGAACTCTGGTCTGGCCGAGCGAATAATTTCTTTGATGGGGAGTCGCCTCACCACCAAACGCTATAAAAGAAGACGAGAATCAACGTCACCACGATCGCGCTTAAATTGAAGGCTTTGTCGGTGGCGAAATTCACCGATGCCGCATCCACAAAGCCGGGTTGATGGTTGGGCGAAACCTTTGACCCAATGACCCCAATCAGCAAACACAGAACAAAAACGGCGCCCACTCGGTCCATAAAGGGTAGCTCGGGTAGCCCAATTTTGAATACCACCGACAGTAACGCGGATGCCACCGCTGCAACTAATGCTGCGGTGCCCGTGGTATGCCGCCAGAACAGACCCAGCAGAAAAATCGCCACGATCCCCGGTGTAAAAAACCCGGTGAATTCTTGGATGTACTGGAAGGCTTGATCAAAATTCCCAAGGAGCGGTTTCGCCGACACCATGGCGATGACCATCGCGATCAAGGCCACTTGCCGACCGAGAGTCACAACTTTCTGATCCTGCTCGGGCTTCAAGCCGAAAAGTGGTGCGACATCCAGGGTGAAGATCGTTGAGATGCTGTTACACATGGATGCTAAAGAAGACACAATGGCAGCGAGCAATGCGGCGATGACCAACCCTTTGATACCAGAAGGCAGGAGTAACATGGCCGATGGATAAGCTTGATCGGGAGAGGCAAGTTGGTCGTTGAGCACAAACATCGCGATCCCGGGAAGCACCACAATCACGGGCATCAATAGCTTTAGAAATGCAGCGAAGGCCATGCCTTTTTGCGCTTCGCGAAGGCTCTTCGCTGCAAGGGCGCGTTGGATGATGTATTGATTGAACCCCCAGTATGAAAGATTCATGACCCACATGCCGCCAATCAGCACTGACCACCCCGGCAGACTCATGTAGTGCGGATGATTGGGCGCTAAAATCATATGGAACTTGTCAGGAGCGCCTGACATCAGCGCCTGAAACCCCTGCCATGGGCCCGCCCCTTGCCCGACCCTGTCCAATAAAATCCAAGCAATGAGGAGCCCTCCAAGCATTAACAAAACCACTTGGATGAGATCGGTGAGGGCAACAGCCTTAAGCCCGCCGTACAATGAATACGCAAGGGCAAAGCCACCCAACAGCATAAGTGCAACGGTTTGGTCGAGACTTGCAACCGTCGTCATGGCAAGCGCGCCAAGCCACAAGACCGATGTCAGATTCACGAAGGTATAAACCCCCAACCAAAAGAGGGCCATCACCGTCTTGACACGCGCATCATAGCGACGCTCAAGAAACTGGGGCATGGTGTAGATCCCGGTTTCGAGAAAGATCGGCAGGAGGTATTTCCCCACGATCAGCAAGGTCAGCGCCGCCATCCATTCATAGGAGGCAATCGCCAGTCCGATGGCGTAGCCAGATCCCGACATTCCAATGATTTGCTCAGCGGAAATGTTCGCAGCAATCAGCGAAGCGCCGATCGCCCACCAGGGCAGTGCCTTATCTGCTAAGAAATAATCGCGTGCACTTCGAACGCTACCCTTCGCCTCGCGAGAGACCCATTGAGCGACCCCAAAGAGGAACACGGCATACAGCGCGATAATCATCATGTCGAGCGCGGAGAGCATGCTTTCAACCCTGTTAAAGTCTAGATTCTGCATTGTTCAGCCACCGAAAGGCCACCACCCGCCCTAAATGCTGGCATTAAACCGAGGCATTCCGCTTCTTACACACCCCTACTGAAACACCACCCATCTGCACAGTCGGCTCTGAAACTCATCCCGAATGCTTTAAACCATTTCTATCGCGAACGACCGCAAGTTCTCTCAGACTCTATTGTTTGAAACCTCAAGGATCCTTGCTGGCATAGCAAGCGCATCATCTATCGCCATCTCGCAAGCTCACGTTGGCACTCAATGTGAGTGCTTAACTGATTTTGTGAATTACGTCAGGAGCGGATAAATTGTGAGCCTGACGTCTTAAGGAGATCGCTATGCCGGGCCCACTCGAAGGAATCAAAGTGATTGACGTATCGGCCGTGGTCTCTGGACCATTGGCGGCCATGATACTCGGCGATCAGGGTGCCGATGTGATTAAGGTTGAACCGCCGGTCACGGGTGAGGTCGTCCGACTACCTAACTTTGAACGGGGCGGACTGACATCTCTTTTTATCAACTGTAACCGAAACAAACGCGGTGTCGCTCTGGATCTCTCAACGCCCGAAGGGGTCGAGGTGATGCACGAGATGATCAAAGACACCGACGTCTTTATTCAAAATTGGCGACCGGGCGCAGCGGATAGGCTCGGGCTGGGCGAGGCAAAACTGAGGGAAATTAATCCAAATCTGATCTATTGCTCGATCTCTGGTTTCGGTCCTACGGGGCCCTATGCTAACCGGCGGGTCTATGACCCCATCATTCAGGGCCTGACCGGCCACCCCGCCATACAAATGAGTCAAGACTTCCCAATTCCCGACCTTGTGCGCCATATCGTTGCGGACAAGTCGACGTCCTACACAGCAGCGCAAGCCATTACCGCCGCGCTATTTGCTCGCGACCGAGGCGCCGGCGGTCAGCACATTGAGATTCCAATGATCGATGCCTCACTCGCGTTCTTTTGGCCCGATGGCATGATCAGACACACTCTTGAAAATACGAACGAGCTTCCCGGCAACTCCTTGTATGAAACGTATCGCCTATGGCACACGCAAGACGGTCAGATCATTTACTTCACCGCGTCTCAGGTAGAGCACGAGGGCCTCTTCCGCG
>CAYZUV010000305.1:0-2908 GCA_964481245.1 uncultured Pseudomonadales bacterium | reverse complement strand
TCACGTGTTGGGTCAATAACGCAGGCGGCTCGCCCATGCGGGTGCCCATGACGCAATTACCGCGGGACGAGTGGCTGCGGACCCTACATCTCAATTTGACCGCCGTTTACGATGGCTGCATGGTTGCGGCGCGCCACATGAATCGAGGCTCGATCATCAACATCTCATCAGGCGCGGGCACTGGGCCCGTCCCAGGGAGTGGGCACTACGGTGCCGCGAAAGCTGGAGTGAACTCACTCACGTGGACCCTGTCTGCTGAGTTTGCACCCAACATTCGGGTCAATGGTGTGATGCCAGGCGCCATCCCAACAGAGGTGATGCTTAAAGCCGTGAATAAAACCGAGGAGCAACTCGATGAACTTCTTGAGGAATGGCGGATTCCGCTCGGCCGTCTCGGCACGCCCGAGGACATCGGCAGCGTCTGCGTCTACCTCGCCTCGGAAGCAGCAAGCTGGGTATCTGGTGAAATCATCCGCGTGGGCGGTGGCGCAAAACCCAGATAAAGCAGAGAACGGGCGGGTCAAGGCCTGCCAACAATCATTGGGTACACGGTTTGAAGCCCGCATCAGCACGCTTTGGGTTGTGAGCGCAGAGGCTAGAGTCGTACCACCCGCGTGCCAATGTTGCCACCGGCGAGGAGATCAACAAACGCACGAGGCGCTGCATCGAGCCCTGACACCTCATCGGTCAAACTCACAAGGTCGCCCGAGGCAAGCCACCCTCGGATGGTCTCACGCGCCGAGGCGTATTCCGAGGCGAAATCAAACACCAGGAAGCCACGCATGGTGATTCGTTTATTCACGAGCAAGCCTGGAATACCCTTTGGCCCAGGCTCTGGGCGACTGGTGTCGTATTGTGACACCACCCCGCAACACGCAATCCGCCCATTCACGTTCAGCCGAAACAGCGCAGCACCCAAGACCGCACCGCCCGTGTTGTCGAAATAGACATCCACGCCGTTGGGGGTCGCTTCTTTCAGCAGCGCCCGGAAATCTGGAGACTTGTAATTAACCGCTTGGTGAAAACCCAATCGGCTCACGAGTTCTTGATTCTTGGCATCACTGCCGGCAACACCCACCACCTGGCAACCATGAACGCGAGCCATCTGACCCACCAAGTGACCGACAGAGCCTGCAGCAGCTGAGACCATCACGGTCTCCCCCGCCACGGGCGCACCGACATTAAAAAGCCCAAAGTAAGCCGTGAGCCCGTTCACCCCCAGTGGCCCAAGGTAGTGAATGGGGTCATCCGCAGGATCAATCAACTGCAGTGCACTGCCCTGATGCAGGGAGAATTGCTGCCAACCCGTGGGACCAAGAACGGCATCGCCTTCTTTGAATGCTGGGTCCTGAGAGGCCACCACGCGCCCCACACCCGTGCCATTCATCACGATCCCAGTCTTTGGTGCGCCCGCATAACTGGCAGACCCTTGAAGCCCGGCTCGTGTACCGGCAGTGATCGCGAACGCAGAGGTCTCCACCAGCACCTCGCCAGCCTCGGGATCATGAATGGTGCCCTCCACCAATTCATAGTGATCCGGGGTCAATTTATCATCCGGTAGAGCTTTGATCAGAACTTGGGGGTTCGCGCGCATCATGGTCACCATTTGTTGACTGAGCGAATGAGCGTGCGTCAGTTTGGCAAGACTTGCAAGCAACAGCCCCCTGCATTTCAAGCATCATGCTCTTAAAGGGGAGTTCGGTTATCATCGAGATCCACCCAACTCATCGACTTGGCATGCGCTACCGACCCATCACTTTGACACTCACGCTATTACTCGCCCTGACCGCTTGTGGCGAGAAAATCGAGGAGACAGCCACCCAGGCCCAAGTGACCCAGGCTCAATGGACGAAGGGCGCGATGGTGACTGCCGCCAACCCTTACGCAGTAAACGCAGGCATTGAGATTCTCAAAGCGGGCGGCACCGCCGTCGATGCAGCCATTGCCACGCACTTGGTGCTCGGCCTCGTTGAACCTCAAAGTTCTGGCCTAGGGGGCGGCGCTTTTTTACTTCATTTTGATTACGCCTCCAAAGACATGGCGTTCTACGACGGTCGCGAGACGGCACCCGCCGGGGCCAAAATTGATATGTTCATGGGAGAGGATGGCGTGCTCGGTTTCTTCGAGGCCGTGCAGTCAGGTCACGCCATTGGCACACCAGGCGCCGTGCGCCTTTATGAGATGGTGCACGCACGCCACGGCCGTTTACCTTGGGCTGCACTATTCCAGCCAGCGCTCACTCTTGCACGTGAGGGATTCATTGTGTCGCCGCGCCTAGCGGGCTACTTGCCCTTCATGGCCGAGCGCACTCGCTTGGCCATCAACCCGGGGGTGAAAGATTACTTTTTCCCAGGGGGTGAAGCCCTAACGGCTGGCGCGCTGCTCACCAATCCAGAATATGCCGAAACACTCGAGCGCTTAGCCACGGAAGGGGCTGATGCCTTCTACGAAGGCGCGATCGCCCAGGCGATCGTAGAAGCAGCTTCCCTCGCGCCGCGGCCCGGCACGTTGACCCTTGAGGACCTTGCGCAATATGAGGCCGTAGAGCGACCTGTCATTTGTGGTCCTTTCCGTGATCTGCGCATTTGTACAACGACGCCGCCATCTTCAGGTGGGGCGCAAATCATGATCGCCAATCTCTATGATCACTTGCTCCCCCCTGAGCCCTCCCAGATGGATCGGATTCAAGCGTTTGTTGATGCCCAGCGTCTCGCTTATGCCGACCGCGATCACTACTTCGGCGATCCAGACGAAGTCGATATTCCGCTCGATGCGCTGATGAACCCCAACTACCTAAGAGCCAGAGCGCTTGAGCGATTCGCGCCAGACGCGCTGCCCACCCCAGGTGACCCTTCGCCGTTTGCTGCAAATCAAGACACCGCGTCTCAGTTTGGGCGGGACACTACCG
>CAYZUV010000304.1:0-2911 GCA_964481245.1 uncultured Pseudomonadales bacterium | reverse complement strand
AGGCCCGGTGACACTCGATGCGCGAATACTTGTTCTAAATCAATCTGAATATCCGCAGACAGTCCGCTCACCAACTGTTGATCTGGATTTTCAACCTCGATCTCGATTTCGAAGGTCCGAGTCCCGGGTCGAGCAACGTGAGACACAAACGACACCAGCCCCCTCACCTCGGCACCATTTTCAAAGGTTGCATTGGCAGCTCGACCCGTGGTCACGCCACGAAGCTTTGATTCCGAGAGGGCGCCTCGGATCAGAATCGGGTCAAGCTCGACGACCGTGGCGCAGGCCATGCCTGGCGTGACGAACTGCCCCACTTCTGCATGCACATCCTCAACAACGCCTTTAAACGGGGCTACCAGCTGCAATCGCTGCCTATCAATCCGACGCTTAAGTACATTGGCCTCCGCCAATTTGAACCGCGCCTTACTCTCGGCAAGCACGGCCTCTGACAACAGCCCCTGACTTGCGAGCTTTTGGTTGCTCTCGGCGAGCAATTTGGCCTGTTCAAGCTGCGCTTCCGCCTCGATCACACGAGCCTGGCGGTCTTCCGTTGAAATACGGCAAAGAAGATCGCCCTCTTCGACCCAATCGCCTCGCTCGACCGGGCGCTCAGCGATTAACCCGTCCAACTGCGTTTGAATGGTGACTTGTCGCTTGGCGCTGGATTGACCTCGTATCCGGACCGACCGAGTTTTCGGTATCGCCACGCTGTCCATCACGCGGACAGCGGTCACCTCGCCCGACCCACCTTGACCCAGGCGTTTCAAATTCTGCTCAGCGATGCTGAGTTCAGGGCGAGCTTCCTCTGCCCCAAGGAAACCCGTCAGCATCCAGATGCCCAGGCCAATTGCGATGAGCCCAGCCAGTAGATAGGTTTTCCTCATCGATGTGCCGCCTAAGGATTCGTTATGTGGAGTTGCATGACAGACGCCCTCAAGCCGAGCTGAATCTGCCACTGGTTACGGGGACGCGATTTTGCCACAGATTGGCGGCCTTCGCCGCCCCTACGCTCGTCGACCGCTCACCCACCCGGCGTTAAGCCCACAACGCTAGCCGACGGTTTTGAAACTTGGAAAGTTTAGGCTGAACCTCAAAAGCCAACGCATGGATTCACGATCACAACAAAGAAACCTAGCGGACCTCAGATTAGGGCCACTCACCGCTCGCGGGATGGGGCATTCCGTTGTTGGGCAGGAAGACGAACCGCGAACAACGGTCCACAGATCAAAAAAAGGAAAGACGCGCCAGCTCAGCAACACCTGTATCTAAAAGAGCTCAGCCGCGGCTGCAAGTCAGCGTCCAACACGCGATGAGTGGGTACGTGCCCGAGTCGATGGCCTCAAGCGGTCGCACCACCCACCTGTTACAAATCGGGGCGCTCATCACGCTGACGCTCAAAGACCAATTGACCGGCTAAATACGTCTGCTCAACCTGAACCGAAAGGATCTGATCATGGGGGATGGTCAGTAAGTCATCAGACAGAACAATCATGTCCGCCCATTTACCAGGTTCCAGTGAGCCTTTGACCTTTTCCTCTCGATTCAAATACGCACCCAGCAAGGTGTAGCCGCGGATCGCCTCCTCCATCGTGATTGCTTCGTCAGCGCCATACACTTCGCCACTCATGCCTTTTCGGGTCACCGCAGCGTAAAGACCCACCATAGGTCCGATCGGGAGAATATCGCTCGAGAGCGCGACCGTGATTCCATGATCCATCGGGCCTCGCAACGGGTTGTTATGCTGCAACCGCCAGCCATCAAGATTCTCCACGTAGCGTCCCTCAAGGGTATAGGTGAAATTCGGCTGCTGCGTGATATGGATACCCTGAGCAGCCATGGTCACCATGGTGTCCTCCGGAGGACGCATCGAAAAATGATTCAAGTAATGCCGATGATCGCCTCGAGGATTCCGCTCGAGCGCGCTTGCTAGGGTATCCACCACGAGCACGATGGCCGCATCGCCAATCGCATGGATGCCCATTTGCCAGCCCGCGTCGTGAACTTCGTTCAACAGCGACACGAGATCGGCACGAGGCATATTGAGGTAGCCACGATAGCTGCCTTGATTCGCATAGGGTTCAAGCGTGTAGGCCGCCGGCCCAGTAAAGCCGCCATCAGCAAACACTTTGATCGGGCCAATCTTCAGCATCGAGCTGCCTTCACCCACTCTGGCCTTAAGCGCCTTGATGGCTACAGGATCATGCCACTGAAATTGCAGCGCCGCTCGAGGCAGAGCGAGCTCAGCATTCGCGTATAGATCCTCAAACATAGGGTAATCTTCGGGCGTTTTCATGGCATCCGTGAGACTCGTGATACCGAGCGACAACTGCCGATTCAAATTCACTTCGAGACTGGCGATCAGTTCCTCATAGGTTGCTTGCGGAACAAGCCGTTCAACCAGCTCCTGTCGTTCACGGATAATCCCATTCAAGGCGCCGTCGTCATCTTTTTCGATCACACCCCCTTCGGGTTGAGGCGTCGATTCATCGATTTGCGCGAGCGCGAGCGCGAGACTGTTGGCGACAGCACTGTGGCCACCGGCGCGCGTCAACACCACAGGGTTGTTGGGTGCCACCGCATCCAGATCAGCGCGCAGCGGGCGGCGCTGTTCAATCAACTCATCTTCGGACCACCCGTACCCGGTAATCCACTCGCCCTCCCCCAAAAGATCAATTTTCTCCTGGATGAGACGCTGGAGATTTTGAATCGATCCCACCTTGTTAAGGTCGATATATCGCCTGGCATTGCCCTCGATATGCGTGTGCGAATCATTGAAACCCGGCATCAAGACCTTGCCACCCAAATCCACAACCTGGGCTGCCGAATATTGGTCCGTGATTGATGCATCGCCCACGGCAAGCACTCGGCCATCGCGAACGACGAGTACTTCTTCGATACTAAATAGGGGATC
>CAYZUV010000303.1:0-2938 GCA_964481245.1 uncultured Pseudomonadales bacterium | reverse complement strand
ACTGCCGAGCTCAAGCTCTAAAACCGTATGGACTTGCATCGCGCTTATCTCTTTCATAACTAACGTCCGCCATGAGATCGGAGCGTTTTTCCTAGGGAAGGAAGCCCTCCTTCAAATGACAGTGCCACACCCTAAGCCCTGCAACACGCGATTGGGCGACCATCCACATAAAGCAAACGGGCGCGCATCAGGCCCGAAACCAGCTCAGGCAAGGCGCGAGTTCGAACTAAATGTTAGATGAAGGCACGTTCATCTCATCGCGCAGAGGCGCTAAACTCTGCCAGATGGAGCTATCAGTTTACTATGTTTAAACATCCGTTATGGATCGAGTGGCGAGGCTTGATCATCTTTTTGATCGTGATGGTCCTCTTCCGCTCGGCAGTCGCTGATTGGAATCAGGTGCCAACGGGATCGATGAAGCCCACGATTCTCGACGGAGACCGAGTGGTCGTCAACAAGCTGGCTTACCGCCTTAGGTTTCCTCTCACGGACTGGGAACTTGCGCGTTGGTCTGCCCCAGAGCGAGGCGACATCATCACTTTTTATTCACCGCTTGATGAGAAACTCCTCATCAAGCGGGTGATTGGTCTACCTGGGGATCAGATTGAACTCAACAACAACACGCTCATTATCAATGGAGAGCCCTGCCAATACTCCAGGCTCGATGATGCGCTGGTCGCATCCATGGACCGGTTCCAACGCGCACGACATCGCTTCTTCTACGAGCATTTAGGCACGGACCGACATCCCGTCATGCTACAACCCGGCGCGGCAACTGCCTACAACAGCTTTAATCCAATCAAGATACCGCGCGATGAGTTCCTGGTCTTGGGTGACAACCGGGACAACTCCCGCGACTCCAGAATGATCGGCTTGGTGCCCCTCGCTCAAATCACGGGCCGCGCCTATGCTGTCGCGTTTTCTGTGGACTACGATAACTACTACTTACCAAGGCTAGATCGATTTTTTCACTCCCTCGAGGCGCTGTAATCCCCCCCCCAGAAGACATCCATTCAACCAACCGCTTGAATCCATCTGACTCATACCCATTAGTATCGCCCGCGGCGGGACATCTTTCTCTGTCATGGCCAGGCGCAGCAAGGGGTGACTGGCCTCGAGCTAACCCTTGCGCTAAAGCGAGCATCCAACTGGCGGCTCGCGCTCGATATGAACTCTCGGCGTTGACCTTGCTTATGGGTGCCCCACCTGATCACTGCCGAGAGCTTGGAGGGTCCGTTTTCTTCCCTCGAGCAGGCGAAGTGGGCGGCTCAAATTCCACATCGGTCTGCTCAAACCAACGGGTCGTCGACCGCCTCGCGTGCCAAAATCGGAGGACCACACCGCCGACAAACCCTATAGCGATCAGCCCTAGAACGATCCAAACCGTCAGCACGAAGAAAACCCAAACGATCTCTCTCGGCACATCAAAAAAGATCACTGCGACCCAGATAAACGCACCGCCGAAGACTATGGTGGAGAGAAGTCGTTTCATAATGGGTCTAACACGCGAGCTGTCTCGCTATGCTAGCATCTTTGCAAAATAGGCCGAACGAATCATGAATCCTAAACCCATGAACTTCGAAGCGCTGAACGATGCGATCGAGCGCGGAGAGACCGAATTCTTGGCCAAGCGTTTTGAACACATCACGTTACCCTCCACGCTAACAGGCGTTTTGTTTCAGCACTGCCAATTTGTAACGTGCACCTTCAGTTCGGGCACATTGCGCAACACAACGTTCGAGCACTGCCAATTTTATGACGAGGCAACGACTGAAGGTTGTGCCTTCCGTTACTGCGATTTGTCGCACGCCAGTTTCACGCAATGCGACCTAAGACGCTGTGATTTCTCCCAGGCAAATTGGTATGACCTCACAGTGTCGGACTGCCGTGGACTGGGTTTGATCGGGCGAGGCGTGAGTAACGAAAAGCAAGTGAATGAGCGAGTGAGCCTTCAATCACTGACTGTTACCAACACTGACCTCACGCTTTCCGATTTCGCGCACGCCGATCTGGGTGATAGCACTATCCATGATTGTCGGTGCTCAGACGTGGACTGGACCGAGGCCAATCTCAGCGGTAGCCGGATCATCCATTGCGACTTAACCGGGGGTCAGTTCGATCGCGCATTGATAGAAGACGCCGATTTGAGCGAGAGCCTATTCAACTCTATCGACGTCCGTCACGTGAGCCTTCAGGGCGTCCGCGTCACCCGTGATCAACTGCCCTTTCTGGTGTCTCGCCTCGGTCTCGTCATTACTGACCCATAGGGCCGGGCGAACGCCTTACTTGACTTCCAGCAGCTCGACCTCAAAGACCAGCACCGCGTTAGGCGGAATGTTACCAACCCCCCCTGGTCCATAGCCCAAATCTGATGGGATGGTCAATCTTGCCTTTCCACCCGGCTTGATGAGCTGCAACCCCTCTGTCCAACCCCGAATCACCTGGTTAAGACCGAATTCAGCCGGCGCTCCCCTCGCAATCGAGCTGTCGAAAACGGTGCCGTCTATCAAACTGCCTTCGTAATGAACAACCACAGTATCTGTTGCGCTGGGGGCTTCACCCTCACCTTCAACCAACATCTCGATTTGAAGGCCGCTATCCGTGACAGTCACACCCGGCTTTTCCGCATTCTGCGCCAAATAGGCTAAACCCGCAGACCTCGCATCCGCCGCCATAGAATCACGCTGAGCCTGGGCCGCAGCCTCAATCTCGGCCTGGCGGCCACGCACCATCTCAATAATGGCGGTTTGCTCATCGGCTGACAGGCTGGGCTGGACGCCGCCTAGCGAGTCTCTCAACCCAGCGAGAAGCGATTCTAAATCGACATCTGGGTTTCCATTCTGTTGCAGCATATTTCCGAATGAATAGCCGAAGAAATACCCTCGACCTTTGGTTAACGTTTCATCTGTTTGAGCCACTTCACCTTCCTCCGACCAAG
>CAYZUV010000302.1:0-2945 GCA_964481245.1 uncultured Pseudomonadales bacterium | reverse complement strand
AGTGTGGTGTGCGCTGTTGTTTGGCTTGAGGACAGCTCACCGATCTTGCCACTCTTGTAATAGAAGCCGCCGACACGCACCGAAGCTTCGAACCGACCCACATTCTGCGCCTCGTTAAACTCAAAATTATCAAGCGCGGCCTCGCCACTCTGGCCCAATTGGAACCGAGTGCCATCGAGCATCTCAGCCTTCACGAAGCTGCCTGCACCCGTAATGATGACATCGCCCTTGTAGAGTTTGTCCCCCTTAGCAAGTTGGGCCTCAGAGCCATCAAGGCGCCTGACCGTCACCTGGCCGACCAAGACCGTCACCGTACCGATTTCGACCAGAGCGCCAGAGGCTGTCGCCGGGCCAGCAAACAGCACGTCCCCGTCGAAGGGCCGTACCAGAAAACTCTTGACCATCAATGGAGAAAGGCCAGCGCCGCTGGCGCTAAGCAACGTTGGCGGAGGCTGAAAACTGAAATAATCGTGGACTATGTGCTGCCGACCGTCTGGCAGCGTCATCACTAGATCGAAGCCCTCCTGCGAGAGCTCACCGCGAATGAGATAGGCAGCGTCAGGGACCATCACACTCAGAATGTGCGACTTCGGGGCATCGGATGCGGCAGGTTGGCCTCCCTCCGATGGAAAAAGCGCTTTTTTATCGATAATCAAGCGTCACCCAACAGAATTGCCACCAATCTAGCGTAACTGATGAGACCGGTAAAAGCTTGAAATATTTCTCGATTTCCTCAGGTTAGCGCCGCCAACTGGGAGGTGAAGAATTCCGTTGTTTGTCCTAGGCTTGCGCAAGCGCAGTCGCTCCTTCCGAGCCCATCTAAAGGTTCTTTAACGCCAACGTTAATCATCAAACAAACTCGTGAACGCGCGCGCCGCGTTACTCGAGCGGGCGCGCTGAACACATTGGGCGAGAACGGGTATACCCTCGACGATCGCATCATCAGGCACATGCCCAAAGGCCAACCGAATATAAGGCACGCGTTCTCCAGTGACATGGAAATCGCGCCCCTCTGCATAGTTAAAGCCCTTGTCTGTGGCTTCGGCACGCAGTCGATCCAGATCCGTGTCCTCCGGCAGGCGCAGCCACAAAAAAAGCCCACCCGTCGGATGAGACCAGACACATTCATCTTCGAGCACATCCTTCAACCGCGACACGAGCAGGTCTCGTTTTCGTTTCAGTGCGACGTTGGCCGCCTCGCAGTGCGCCCAGATATTTTCTTCGTAGAATTTCGCCATCACCGCAGCGGCGAAACTGTTACTACCGGCATCGAACCGTCGACCGACGATCTGCTCGAAATAGGGTCGACGAGCCAGGACATAACCTAACCGAACACCTGGCGCAAAGATCTTGGACAGCGAGCACAAATAAATATGGTGCGCGTCATCGCTCAGCGCATAGAGCGCAGGCGGCTTGTCGCCATCAAAATGCACATCGCCATAGCAGTTATCTTCCACAACCGGAATCTCATACTCGGCGGCCAGTTCGATCAAGCGGTGTCGGCGCTCGAGGGACAGATTAACCCCCGTCGGGTTCTGGTATGCCGTCAACGCATAAATAAATTTGGGCTTCTTTTTCATCGATCGAAGATGCGCCTCTAAATGGTCCATGCGCATCCCCGATTCGTCCACGGGGATCCCCACCATGTCGAGCCCGATCCCTTTGTAGGCGGCGATGGTGCCACTGTAGGTGAACGCCTCAGTAATGACCTGATCGCCCGGCGCATCCATGAGCGCTTGACCGACCAGGGTGACACCCTGCATCGATCCGTTGGTCAACGCCATCATTTCAGGATCCACCTTTACCCCTTCCCGCTCGCTTTCCCGTTGCGCCATCAGCGCGCGCAATTGTGGATGCCCCTTACCCCCAGGGTATTGATTGAAGGAGGCGTGTTCATCTTCAATCGCCTGCATCGCTGCTCGCTTGAAGGCCTCAACTGGAAAGGTCTCTGGATTGGTTTGGCCAACTGCAAAATCGTATTTCATCGATGCGTCATCTGTTATTGCCCGAACCTACGACCATAGGGGAGCACGCAGGGTGATGCAATCCGCGACATCCGTTCGCTCAACGGATTGGTTTCGCTGATGGGTTCGGAGAATTTGGGTGAGGATTGGCGTGGGAGATAGAGGCGCAACCTATCGAGTCGCCTCACTCACTTGCTCCTGCACCTTCTAGTAGGCGCGCTGAGTAACCCGCTCATTGGGTCGCGGAGTATTCCAGATCACGCGATCCAAGCGCCACTGCTGAGTGTGCTCTTTTCTCATGATCCAAAGGTGACGGCTCACCGACCGAATCGATGCTGCGCTTGGATCCAGCTTCGGCACCAGGAAACCATCAAAGGTCAGCCGTGCGTACGCTACCTCTGAAAATACTCGGACCTCATCGATATTGACCTGTTGTTCGAAGCGAAACTTTTCGGTGAAACGATAGAATCGCTTCGCTTCGTCTAAGCCGACATCCTTTACTTGGGACGGCAACATCCAGGTCGCCTCTGGTGTGAAGAGGTCGAAAAAACGCTCAAACTCATCGGACTGGGTTCTATTGATCGCATCGAGAACTAGATGGCGAACATCTCGCTCATCGCTGTCCTGGTTCTGTGCTTGGTTCAAGGCGTTCATCGGTGGCAAACTAAGTTCGAGTTGATGGCTTGAGACCGGCGAGTCTAACCGAAGGTGCGGCCAATGCCAAAATGCGCTTCGCATCAGCGAGGCTCAGATATTCGATGAGCCAGTATGGAGCATTCAGTATGATTCGACTCGATCACGCGAGACATGGAATAGAAGGATTTTCGATGCCTGACGCAACTTCACGATCCGAGACTGGGCTTTGATCGCCCCCACACTTTTTGTTCTCGCGGCCTTTGGGTCACTCCTGGTTTTTGAACGAGACCTGCCTACGGAAATTGTTGATGCACGATATGTTAGCCCTGCATCTCAATTCTTGAG
>CAYZUV010000301.1:0-2947 GCA_964481245.1 uncultured Pseudomonadales bacterium | reverse complement strand
TGCTTGAGATTGTTGGATTATCTGGATTGGGACATCGCCGGCCGGCAGAGATGTCGGGTGGACAACAACAGCGCGTCGCGGTTGCTCGGGCCATGGCCTCGAATCCTGAGATCATCCTCGCCGATGAGCCGACGGCTAATCTGGATTCTAAAACCGGAATAGCCTTGCTGGAAACGATGCGAAAACTGAACGAATCCGAAGGTGTCACTTTCTTGTTCTCAACGCACGATCAGAAAATCATTGACCGGGCTAAACGACTGATCTGGCTCGAAGATGGGCGCATCATGGGTGATGAGAGGGCGCAGACGTTGTGAATCAATCCCGACTGCTGGGATGTTTGCTGCTTTGGATGGCGCAGCCACTTCAGGCGAGTGAGGTCTCTGGATACTTGAAGGCCTTCTCGATTTATCAGTTTGAACACTCGGCAACGCTCATTGAGCAACCTGATCAAGCATTTGGTGAGGCGAGTCTTCGTTTGATGTGGGAACCGAAAGGTTCGTTTTGGACTTCAGAGTTTCATTACGAGATTCAGGGGTTTCAATCTTCACGAGCGGATTGGGTTGGCTCTGACCTGTTGCGTTCAAACACGAGTGATCGCTATCGTTTCGATGACTTAAACCCAGTCGTTGCGGAGGGTAAAAAAAGCTTACTCCGGCAAAATTTAGATCGAGCTAATGTAAGACTGAAGACAGGGCAGTGGGACATCACGCTAGGAAGACAGGCTCTGACCATGGGCAGTGCTCGCTTGGTGAGCCCCGTGGATGTGTTCTTGCCGTTTGATTTGCGAGTGATTGATACCGAGTACAGACCCGGGATTGACGCCGTCCGGCTTGAGAGGGCCTTGGGGGATCTCTCTGCATTGGACATTGGCTGGGTTCTGGGCGCGGAGGGTCAGCGTGATCAGTCCGCAATTTTTGCGCAATGGATTACCAATCATCAAGGCATCGACTATGCCACGACTTGGATCGAACGTGATCAAGTTCGATTAGTCGGCCTTGGGGTTACGGGTGCCATCGGCCAGCATGGTGTTTGGTTTGAAGCAGCGAAAGTGGCTGGCCAAGAAAACTACTGGCGCTCAAGTCTCGGTATTGATGGGGGTGTCGGTGACACCGGACTTTGGATGGTTGAACTGCATTACAATGGGGCTGGGGCGTCAAAAAGTGAAGACTACCTCAGACCAAACAATGTCGATGCCTACAGAAATTTTGGTGTCTTTTTGTTTGCGCGACGATATGTGCTCTCCGCCTTAAGCGTTCAGCTCTCAGCGGTGACAGGGTTTGCGAGCCAGTGGGTCTACAATCTTGACGACCAGTCGAGCTACTTCCAGCTCTCAATTGACCGCCATATGAGTGATGAGTGGGGGCTGCGCGCGGGGGTCTATCGATTTGGGGGTAATTCGGATTTGAACTTCACGACAGAGGGCTTGGCTTTAGGCAGTGAATTTGGAATGAATCCTCAAGTGGTTTTTGTCGGTGCCCGCTATTATTTTTAAGTTAGAGCCCATTGTGTATTTGAGTTTGGAAGCAAAGCAGCATTTGATCCGAACATTCAGGGGTGCTTCCGGGCGCGAAACCAAGTTTGTAAGTTTCAAAGCCCTCTGAGCCTTTATTGATAGGCCATTCATCTCGATGAGAATGCACTCACCCAGGCGACGTTGAACGGGACGACCAAGGCAGGACAACTTGATCTGATGACGCAACTATCGAAATACCATCGAGCGGCGCTAAACGCCATGGGGATTGATATTTGGCGCCAGCGAGGCCGGAAGGCTGGCGTGTCAGTCGCGTCCTTGGCCGAGGTGGGTGATGTGCCCTCGCCGCCACAAGTTATTGAACCTCTGGCATCCGAACCATTAGCCGAGTCATCGGCTTTTGTCACCGCGGCTGGCGGGCATGACGTTGGGCAAGAGGCGCTCAGCCCGAACCTACGCTGGGCCGTTCGAGACTATCGAACGTTGCTCGTGGTGGTCGTCAACGAAGCGAACGCTGATGGTGAGGCATTGGACGTATTCGCAGATGACGTGGCTCGGGCCTACAACGGGGTAGAGGTCAAGCCCAACTGTCTTGAAGCCCCGCTCGAACCGGAGACTGATCAGTTTCAAGGTCTTAGAGAGGTCCTGAGGAGAAGTTCATCTCGGGTTGCGTTGCTGTTAGGGGGTGAATTACTCAAGCAAGAGCAATTGGCAGATCTGCAGTTGTTTCTGGGAACGCTCACAGAACCGCAAGCGCACATGCTAGATGGCGCCCAGGCTGAGCACAGGGTCTGGATTCCATGTGTTTTCTCGTCAGAATCCCCGCAACAGTTATTGATGAAACGCAGGCTTTGGTTAGAGCTCTCTCGGGCGGGGCGCTAGCGTTGCCTCAATCTTTGCTGATTCGTGAGATGCGCCATATCGACTTACCCTATGTAATGGGCAACGAGAACGCGGCCTACGACTACCCTTGGACTTTAAACATCATGCGGGGCAGCTTGAACGGCGCTGATGCGTGTGACGTGTTGGAACTGGGAGGGCGCATTATTGGGCACTGTGTTGTGAAAATGATTTTGGACGAAGCCCATCTATTGAATCTTTGCGTGCACCCGGCTCAGCAGGGCCAAGGGCTAGGACGTTTGGCGCTAGACGCTGCTTTACAGAGGGCCAGCCAGCGGTCGGCGACGGTGATGTTTCTAGAAGTGCGGGACTCTAACCAATCTGCAAGAGCACTCTATGATTCGGTAGGCTTTAATGAGATTGGGATTCGACGGGGGTATTACCCCGCTGCGAGCGGTCGCGAAGATGCTGTGGTGATGGCAAAGCATCTCAAAATATGAGGTCAGAGATGAAGCCTGTATAATGCCGGCCGCGTGTTTTCGTGGAATCCATCATGTCTCAATCAGAGATGGCAAGGCGCAGAACCTTCGCCATCATTTCACATCCCGACGCCGGTAAGACGACGATTACGGAGAA
>CAYZUV010000300.1:0-2954 GCA_964481245.1 uncultured Pseudomonadales bacterium | reverse complement strand
ACCACCATCTTGACCAATAGCTTTACAGCACTGGTCGAGCTAGATGCGCTGGCCCTAATCGAATAACCTTTTGCGTGATTGTAAAGAGAAGTCATGCTCAAAGCTTGAAGGAGAAATGGTTGTATGAAGCTTGAAGGAAAAATTGCCGCTGTGACAGGTGGTTCTGCGGGTATCGGGCGAGCCATCGCTGAGGCGTATCTAGAGGAAGGTGCGAGTGTCGCTATCATGGCCCGAAATGCAGAGAAGGCCTCATCCGTAGTTGCAGATATCGACGCTGGGGATCGATTGATCTTCATCCAAGGTGACGCAATGGATCAAGACGCTGTTGAAGGGTTCGTTGATAAAACCGCGGCACACTTCGGTCGAGTCGACATTTTGGTCAATAACGCTGGCGGCGCAGGCGACTTACAGCCCACCATCAATTTGTCTGATGAGGCATTTGATGAGTGCATGAAATGGAATGTCTACTCAACATTTTGGGGCACCCGTCGTGCGCTGAAGTATATGACCGAGCATCAATGGGGTCGGATCATTAATATCTCATCGATGGAGGGCAAGCATGGTAAACCCGTTCTCACGGCCTACACGACGGCAAAGCACGCCATCAACGGCATGACCAAGTCGGTCGCTCGAGAGGTGGGTACACAAGGTATTACAGTCAATGCGATATGCCCAGGTCTGGTCATTACAGACATTGTGCGCGATAACGGCCCCAAGACCGCCGAAGCCATGGGCATGTCGTTTGATGAAATGGTCGCCGTCTTTTCAAAAGAAGCTGCCATCGAAAGACCAAACACCGTTGAAGAGGTGGCTGCCGTCGCCGTCCTTCTTGCTAGCGACTTGGGCGGCGGTATCACGGGCGCGCTCTTAAGCGTCGATGGCGGAACAGCCCAATACTGATCCTGAAGTAGAGGGACCCTAAAAAGGCGCATCGACCTTCGAGTAGCGGTTGCGGCAAGCAAGTGCTCGATTTGTGGCTCTGATCTCGCCTCGAGGTGACTCTCAGCAGGCACTGCTCCGCCAACGACTCGGGCAAAGCCCTCGTGCGACCCCAATTTGTCAGACGTCGGTCAAAGCGACCTTGTCAGTTGCCCCGAATTCGTATCGCAATGCCGATTCTGATTAGGCCAAAACCAACGGGAGCACGAAACGTCTGCATCGTCATGCCGCAAGGAAGCATGCCCTGCTAGATAAGCCTGACGGAAACAAAAAACCCACCGGAACAATGGCGTCCCGATGGGTTTTTAACTTTCTGATGTGCCTGAACTAATCCAGGAAACTTTTCAGGTGATCCGAACGCGAGGGGTGACGCAACTTTCGGAGCGCTTTAGCCTCGATCTGCCGGATTCGCTCCCGAGTTACGTCAAACTGCTTGCCCACTTCCTCCAGCGTGTGATCGGTGTTCATATCGATCCCGAAGCGCATTCTAAGCACTTTCGCTTCTCTGGCGGTCAACCCCGCAAGGATGTTTCGGGTCGCATCTCTGAGCCCCTCTTCCGTGGCCGTTTCAAGTGGCGCACCCACAGAGGCTCCCTCACCGAGGTTTGAATCCGAATCTAGAAAATCACCCAAGGACGAATCTTCATCATCCCCGATAGGCGTTTCCATGGAGATGGGCTCTTTCGCAATCTTGAGCACGCGACGGACTTTTTCTTCCGGCATGTCCATCCGTTCGCCCAACTCTTCTGGCGTGGGTTCACGGCCCATTTCTTGGAGCATCTGCCTTGAAATTCTCGAGAGCTTGTTAATTGTCTCGATCATATGTACCGGGATGCGAATCGTCCTTGCCTGATCAGCAATCGAACGCGTGATCGCCTGGCGGATCCACCAGGTCGCGTAAGTGGAGAACTTATAGCCGCGGCGATATTCGAACTTATCAACCGCTTTCATAAGACCGATATTGCCTTCTTGAATCAGATCTAAAAACTGAAGACCTCGATTGGTGTACTTCTTGGCAATTGAAATCACCAAACGAAGATTCGCTTCGACCATGTCTTTTTTAGCACGACGCGCTTTCGCTTCGCCGATGGACATCCTGCGATTCAAATCCCGCAACTCAACCACATCCATGCCAATCTCTTCCGAAATCTGCACGATTCGTTTCTGAGCTCTGATGACTTCCTCTTCGACCACTTTCAATTTTGAATGGCCAGCTTTGATCTGTTTTGGCAACCATTTGAGGTTGCCTTCATTACCCGCAAAGCTCTGCAAGAAGTCCTTGCGATCCATCTTCGATTGACGAACGCACAAAGTCATCACTTGTCGTTCCAGCTTCCGGACCTCCTGATGAGGCTCCCTCACTGCATTGACGATTGACTCATACTGTTTGGGAATGAACTTAAAGAACTGAAACGCTTGCCCCAGCCCCAACAATTCCTTCTGAACCTGTGCTGATCCGCGTCCATGCTTTTTAATCGCACGCTCGGTTTTCTCGTACTGCTTTTTCAGGGTTTGAAACCGTTCGGCCGCGAGCTCTGCGTCGGGACCCGTGTCCGCTTGTTCTTCATCCTCATCTTTGGTCTCGCCTGGAACCACCTGCGCAGCGGGCTCTACGTGCTCTGCAGGGTCCAAAAAACCAATCAGCAAATCTTCGAGTTTATTTTCTTCGAGTTGCGTGTCTTCGTAGGCTGCTAGGATTCTAGGGACGACGCCCGGCATGCTCGCAGCCGTGTCCAGCACGTCTCGAATACCCTCCTCAATGCGCTTAGCGATTTCAATCTCGCCTTCACGGGTCAGAAGATCGACCGTTCCCATCTCACGCATATACATCCGAACGGGATCGGTGGTCCTACCCGTCTCGTTCTCAACGGCGACGAGTACGGCGGCAGCTTCCTCTGCGGCCAACTCATCTGTCGAATCGCCCTCTGCCATCAAATCATCGGACTCTGGCGCATTCTCATAAACGAGAATACCCATGTCGTTGATCATGCCGATAATGTCTTCGATTTGCTCTG
>CAYZUV010000299.1:0-2984 GCA_964481245.1 uncultured Pseudomonadales bacterium | reverse complement strand
TAAGATGCTGCCAGCATCACATCCGCAAGCCTTGAGCGTTGATACCGCTCATCCCCGAATTGATACTGATTCCAAAGGGCCCTTCGGAGATAGAGCTGTGCATCGCAGTCATAAGTGAAGCCAAAACCGCCGTGAAACTGCACCGCCCGGTCGCCCGCTTCAGCAAACTGTTCGGTGGCGCAAGCTTTGGCCATCCGCACCGCGTTTTCCAACGTTTCCGGCTCTGCGCCAGCGGCCCACTCAGTGGCTGCGTGATAAACATAAGCTCGAGCCATTTCGGAACCCATCAGAATATCGACGGTGGGGTGTTTCAGCGCCTGGTAAGCGCCGATATAACGATCGAACTGTTTGCGGGTTTTTAGGTAATCCACTACGACAGCGAGCACCCCAGCAATCCCGCCCGAAGATTCGGCGGAGGAGAGCAGCAGGCTTGCGTTCTCAATAACATCGAATGCAAAACCTGGACACAGTGCATCCTGATCTAACACCAAGTGTTCGAACGTTACGCTAAAGCTTCGCCTTGTTTCATCGATCACTGATTCTCGCTGAATCGCGGCGGAAGCGATCTGCGCGCGCTCCACAAGACACAGCCTGACATCACCCTCGAACTTCGCAGCAACGATCAGCAAAGTCGCTTCTTCTGCGGCTTCCACAAACACCTTTTGACCCGAGAGCGAGAGCTGATCACCCGTTTTGGTGAGGGTGACGTCAGTATCCGCTAATGACCAGCTGCCTGATGGCTCCCACAACGCCAGCGACGCAATCGATCCGCTAGCCACCCGGGGCAACCACTTGCTCTGCTGCTCTGGACTGCCGCACGCCAACAATGCTTGTGCCGCGATGGTGGTAGCGACGAAAGGCGAGGGAACAAGATAGCGACCCAGCGCTTCAGCCACAGGCACGGCATCCGCAAGGGTCATACCGAGCCCGCCATGCTGTTCCGGGATGCCAATCCCGACCCAACCGAGATCGGTCATCGCTTGCCAGCGCGAGCCATTAAATTCAAGACCGCCCTGTATCGAGGCACGGAGACCAGCCACGGGCGCTTCTTTCGCACAGAAGTCCATCGCCGTGTCCAGCAACATGCTTTGTTCTTCACTGAACGCAATCACGGGCATCTCCCTAACTCTTGGGCAAACCAAGCACACGCTCACCCAAAATGTTTTTCTGGATCTGAGTGGTACCGCCGCCAATGGTTCCTGAAAAAGCGTTCAAATAAGAGCGCTGCCACTTGCCCCCGTCAATCGCGTCATCACTGATGTACCGCGCGCCGTTTGCGCCTTGGAGCGACAAGGCAAACCGAGTCATCTTGCGCTTTAATTCTGAGCCTCTTAACTTGCCCGACATGGGCACAGCCGTGGGCCAATCCTGACAGAGGGCTGGAATTCTCGATTTGGCGCCCATCAGCTGGTTGCCCTTGGCTTCGAGAATCAGTTTCATCAACTCATCTCGCGTAAGCGGGTCTTCAAGCGCAGGGCGCCCGTTACGCCTGCTTCGTCTCGCGAGCTCAACGATGTCATTGATGTTGAGGTCCATCGCCGACAAGCCGCCCGCCTGACCGCCGATTGCCCCTCGCTCAAACATCAGCGTTTTCATGGCCACCGACCAACCCTCACCTTCAGCTCCCAAACGGCAGCTGGCAGGGATTCGCGCATCGCTGAAATACGTTTGGCAAAACCCATATTCTCCGGTCAGCTTTTTAATGGGAACTGGATCTACGCCAGCGACCTTCATCGGCGCGAGAAAGAAGGTTAGCCCGGCATACTTATTTGGCCCGTCGGTCGAGGTTCGAGCCAATAAAATCATGTATTTCGCGTAAGCCCCAAGGCTGGTCCAAATCTTCGAACCATTGACCACGTACTCATCGCCGTCGCGCACAGCACGCACTTGAGCATTGCCGAGGTCTGAGCCATTGTCAGGCTCCGAGAAACCTTGGCACCAGATATCCTCAGCGCTCAAGATGTTCTTAATATAACGCTGCTTATCTTCTTCGGTCCCCATATCCAGAATGAGTGGCCCTGCCCAGTTGAGGCCGATGGTGTTTGGAACAAATGGGACCCGTGCGGCAGCCATCTCCTGATTTACGATATCTTGAAACGCTTGTGGCTGGCCGCCTCCGCCGTATTCACTCGGCCATGCCATGCCTAGGTAACCCGCCTCGTAGACCATGCGTTGCCAGTTGCGGAGGAACTCGAACTGCTGATCCGTTCCCACTTCCATGAAGGTTTCTGGCAACAAAAAGCCAGGATCAGCGGGCGTTTTATCGGCGAGCCAAGCGCGCACGTCGGTTCGGAATTCGTTCAATATCTTTTGCGATGTCATTCGTTTCTCTTCAGTTAATGGCGCTTTTAAACACAATTTAAACACCCGGCAGGGTCGTCTCGTGATCTCACCGGATTTCTCATCATCTTAGGCATAAGCCGATGCCAATTACAGCGTCTCGATTCATGTTATGACAGAGGATTGATCACCTGAATCTGATCATTAGCTCATTCATTTCGCCTTTACTTGGGACTGCAGCTATGCTCTCTTAACGGTTCACCATTTTCCGCCAGACAGAAGGCTATGACCCCGATTACTCGACGCACTGCATGGATTTACGGGTCAATGAGCCTTCCGCTTGCCATTATCGGATACCCCTTGGCGGTCTGGGTTCCACGACTGTACTCCACTGAAATTGGGCTCAGCCTCACTGTGATTGGCATGGTGATCTTTGCGGCCGCGATTTTTGACGCCGTATCTGACCCCGCGATGGGCTTTTTGTCCGACCGACTCAAGACTCGCTGGGGTCGAAGAAAACCGTGGATTCTTTTTGGCGTCCCCTTGTACGCTTTTGCTGTTTGGATGCTTCTTAACCCTTCGGTTGGTACAACCGTGGTCTATCTCGCGTTCTTCTTTATTTTGCTGCGTCTCGCCACCACCGTCCTTGGCCTACCTTACGCGGCCTGGGGCGTTGAGCTTTCGGGTGAGTATCACACTCGGAC
>CAYZUV010000298.1:0-2984 GCA_964481245.1 uncultured Pseudomonadales bacterium | reverse complement strand
GAGCTCGGGGTCAGCCCCTGGGTCGACATTGACCAAGTCAAGGTCAATGTATTTGGCGAGGTTACGCACTGGCGCACGCCAGGCCACTGCGACCCAGAGTACGCCAAGACGACGCCCTATGGCGGCACGTTGATGCACGGGTTTCATGTGGTTGGCCTCTTATCGCACTTTTTTAAATCTGCTGGCCTTTGGCCAGTGGATGCGTGCAATCCACTGAACTACGGCCTCGATAAAGTCCGCGTACTGCAGCCCATCATCATCGGCGATGGCCTAAGGCTTAGGTCACGCATCCATCTGTTGGCGGTCACACCTAAAGGACGAGGTGAGTACTTACTCAAAGTCAGCCACCATGTGGAGGTTGAGGGCGTGGAGGATCCTGTCGTTTACGCCGAATACCTGACCTACTGGCACCCCTTAGCAGACGCCGAGTGACGGATAACAGTCTCCCGAAAGAGGCCCAAGTCGTCATCATTGGTGGCGGCATTATTGGTTGCTCAGTTGCTTTTCATTTAGCGCGATTGGGCGTTCAGGATGTGGTGTTGCTTGAACGCAAAAAGCTCACCAGCGGCACCACCTGGCACGCCGCAGGCCTCGTGGCACAACTGCGCGCTTCGCAGAACATGACTCGGCTCGCCAAATATTCAACCGAACTTTTCCAAGAACTCGAATCTATCACCGGGCAGGCCACCGGTTATCAGCAAACGGGCTCTATCACGCTCGCGCTCAATCGCGAGCGGGAAGCCGAACTCAAACGCCAAGCCACCATGGCTAACGCGTTCCAAGTCGACTGCAACTGGATTGGGCCGGGCGACATCGAGCATCACTGGCCAGGCCTTGCGTTACACGATGTCCTGGGCGGTGTCTATCTTGCCGGTGATGGCCAGACTAACCCCGTCGATACCACCCTGGCGCTCGCAAAAGGGGCAAGGCAAGCAGGGGCATTGATTCTCGAGGACACTGAGGTTCAAGCCATCCACACGACCGAGGGTCAAGCGACCGGCGTTTCACTGAGCGATGGGCGTACCATTCAAGCTAGGACTGTGGTCGTGGCCACGGGCATGTGGACGAGAGATTTCCTTGCCCCCAACGGTGTGCTCGCACCACTCCAAGCGGCTGAACACTTTTATCTGGTGACTGAGCCATTACCAAGTTTTAACGCCATGCGCCCGACGCTCCGGATTCCAGATGAGGAGGCGTATTACAAATTTGATGCCGGTAAGTTGCTCCTGGGCGCCTTCGAGCGTGAAGCCAAACCCTGGGCGCTAGATGGTATTCCAGAGTCCTTCGCCTTTGATGGTATCCCTGCGGATTTCGAGCACTTTGAACCCATATTCAACCGGGCCATTCAGCGCTTCCCAGAACTCGAAGCTGCCGGCATTCAACTTTTCTTTAACGGACCCGAAAGTTTTACGCCCGATAATCGTTATCTCTTAGGGGAAACCCCCGAAATCAGTCAGCTCTTTGTTGCTGCGGGATTCAACTCCATCGGCATTCAGAGTGCAGGTGGCGTCGGCAAAGTGCTCGCGGAGTGGATCACTACGGGTCGACCACCCATGGATCTATGGGATGTGGACATTAAACGCGCTTACCCTTTTCAGAATGACAAATCGTTTCTCGCCGAGCGTACGACTGAGGCTTTAGGGCTTCTGTATGACTTGCACTGGCCAGACCGTCAATTCGAAACCGGGCGAAACATCTTTCTGGGCCCCCTACATGATCGATTAGCTGCCGAGGGCGCTGTTTGGGGCGAGCTCGCCGGCATCGAGCGGCCACTCTGGTTTGATCAGACCGCAGCAAGCACACGGGACTACAGCTACGGATCGCCCGAATGGTTTGAATCGGTCGCCGCAGAGTGCCGAGCCGCGATGGAACAGGCGGTTCTTTTTGATCAGTCGAGTTATCCGATTTTTGACATCACCGGGCCTCAAGCGCTCGCGTTCATGCAATGGCTCTGCGCGAACCAAATGGATGTGGCCATCGATCAATTGGTTTACACCCAGTGGCTCAACGACCAAGGCGGCATCGAGGCAGACGTCACGGTGCTTCGGCTCAATGAGCAACACTTTAGAGTCACCGGCGGTTGTGGCACTTGGCGGAGGGATCTCGTCTGGCTTCAGCGCCAGGCCAAACTGTTTGACGTCACCGTGACCCATCGCACAGACCTCGCGACCCTAGGCCTCATGGGGCCCAAGTCGGACGCGATTCTGCATGGCATGCTGGGGACCACGCCAGATCAAGCGTACTACACCTCTTCAACTCACCGCTTGGGTGACGATACGCTCCGAATCAACCGGCTCAGCTACATTGGTGAGCATGGTTTCGAACTCGTCATCCAAAGCCGTGCGCTCAAGGCACTTTATGAGTCACTCATGACGTGTGGAAAGGAACACGGACTTCGACCGGCCGGATTCTTCGCCATGGACTCCTGCCGAATGGAGAAGGGTTACCGGCACTGGGGTGATGACTTGCATGACCACATTACGCCCTGGTCCGCAGGTCTCGGTTTTTGTGTTGATTTGGAAAAAACCGACTTTCTAGGCAAATCAGCGCTTCAGGCAACCCGAGGCACGCAGCTCGAGCGCTTGGTGAACGTGCGCGTGGATGACCCACAAGCGCCGAGGCTCATCCATGACGAGCCGATTTTTTTTGATGGTCGGCTAGTAGGACTTACGACGAGCGCGGCTTGGGGGCATCGTATCAACGCCAACCTCGCGATTGCGAGCCTTACCCACAACAAAGGCGTAACCAAACGCTGGCTTGCTCAACCCGGGTTCACGATAGAGGTCGCTGGCGAGCACTTCCCCGTGACGCTACAACTAGCCCCCTTTTACGACCCAAAAAGCGAGCGCACGAAGCAGTGAGCTCGAACGACTTTTCGCGACGTGGGCTTTACAAAAAAATCAGCCTTCCCCATTCCAACCCCATTAAAGCTTCTATTCGCCAAAGCGTGAGAGAGGCGGCGTTAGGCGTTAGGCGTTAGGCGT
>CAYZUV010000297.1:0-2986 GCA_964481245.1 uncultured Pseudomonadales bacterium | reverse complement strand
GCGGCACCAAGTGCCAAACACGCTTGCATTTGCGGCCTGCGAATCAGCGTTCGCATGGGGTTTTTCATGGGCTCGGCACTGCCTGGGATGGCCACTCGAGCAACAAACGGAAAAACCGACACAAGCAAACCCGTTAACACCATGAACGGTAGCCGAAGCCCACCCAGTTCAAAGAGCAGGGAAGCCATCACCGGGCCAATCAAAAACCCGACCATATCCCAAGCGGCTAATCGCCCAAGCATCTCGCCCGCTCGCCCAGGCTCAATCACGAACGCAAGACGCCGCATCGCTGGGCGAATCGCACCCGCCCCGAAACCCAGCAGCATCCGAGCGGCCAGCCAACTCGCTAGAGACTCAGCAAAACACATCCAGAGCGCCCCAAGCACACTCACGCCTAAGCCGAGCCTCAGCATCAGTCCCCCCTGCCCTCGATCGGCTCGCCTCGAAAGCAAAAGCTGCGCGAGGAATCCTGCGACAAACGCTGATCCCGCAATCGCGCCGATGGCCGTTTCCGAAAAGCCAAAGTTCGTTCGCATTTCGGCTAACAAGGTAAAGACGGCGGCATAACCGCTCATCAAAATCGCGCTGAGCGCGTAAAGAGATTTCACACAAATTCCCGCGAAGCGTCCTGAGCCCGCCGATCTTACGCGGTTACGCTATGAAATGGCGCAGTTAAACCCCGTCTATTCATCCGGGCGCACCCTAAGTTTGATCATTTGTTCGGTGGCAGATGACCCTAAATGAGCCTGATTCGAGGTCCTCGAGCCTTTGGTACTTTTTGATCATCCGGCAATCGACATATCCGAGTCATCCGAGTGGTTGTGCCGTCCGCATACTCCCAGACCAGTTGGTCATTTTCCAAATAACGTCGAACCACCACGGGGCCCCAGCCGAAGACATGAAAGTCGAGCACGCCTTGATTCCAAACCATTTCCGCTGAAGTTCGCGGACAGTACTCACGATCACCCAGCATAAACATCACTGCACCTTCGGTATCGTTCGTCGTCAAACCGCCGGTGCTATTCGGGCCGCTATCGTGAATGAGCCCTGATGAGGTGACGACGACGCGCGCACCACACTGCTCGATTCGCTCAACGTGCCCGACGTGCGCACCATCGACGCCCTGCCACAACCCTCGCATATCAACCGCATCGGACACCAAAGGCTCGGTGCAGGCAGCCAGAATAGGCGCTGGAAATCGATGGTAGCGGCACCCCGGCGTGTTGCCCTTCTTGATGTCTTGTGCAAGCAAGCCGTCCCCTTTTAGCGTTGCCAAATCGCAATAGTTGATGGCACTGCCATCACCCTGCAACGTCTCCGGGTCCGTTTGGTTAGGCGGCCGTTCAGAGAAAAAGAATCCATAAACCGCAAGGGCCAAGAGCGCAAACAATAGACTGCAGGCACGCAGCACGATCCTCAACCAACGGTTCATCAGTGGCCTTCAATGAAATATTTAATGGTTTTCATTACTATATTAATTGCTTTCCGGCCGACTTTCGAGTCCACCCGACGGGCAATCACCCTTGATCAGCCGACTGAAGCATCTCAAGATGGCAACCTTTACTGCACAATCTCGTTAATCCCAACATGTCTTGGCCTCCCATCATTCAAGCGCAATATGATCTACCCGCATCAGAGCAGCGCGACTGGATTCAGCTAAATCTCAGCGCGTGGAAAGAAACCCTTAACACGGAAGGCGTCCTTCTCTTTAGAGGCCTCAACATTGGCGGCCATCCCGGCTTCGATCGCTTCTCGAGCGCCTTTGGTTACAACGACTTCACCTACGCTGAGTCTCTCTCGAACGCAGTCCGGATCAACTTAACGCCGCGCGTTTTTACCGCCAACGAAGCACCGCCCCACGTCGAGATTTATCTACATCACGAAATGGCTCAGACACCATCGCCGCCGCAGAAACTTTTTTTCTATTGTGAATCAGCCGCGGCACTTGGTGGGGCAACCCCAATCTGCCGAAGCGACTGGGTCGCGAGAGATCTCAAGCTCGAACACCCAGCGCTCTTTAACCGCTTTTTGACACTTGGACTCAAATACACGACACGCATGCCTTCAACGGATAATGCCGAGTCGGGCCAGGGCCGCAGTTGGCGCAGCACCCTCGGGGTACAAGCCCCGTCAGAAGCAGAGGCCCGCCTAAACCGTCTCGGTTATCGCTGGGACTGGCGCCAAGACGAGACGCTCGAGGCAACCACGCCCGTGCTGCCTGCGGTTAAGACGCTATCGAACGGTGACCCCTCGTTTTTTAATCAGGCCATCGCGGTGCATCTGGGGTGGCAGCGAGCCAGTGTTGGCCGACCCAACCTGACCTTTGGCGATGATTCGAGCATTCCAGACGTCGATCTCGACGTGATTGTCGATATCGCCAAACGCCACACCACTGACCTTCAGTGGCAAGATGATGATGTTGCGCTGATCGATAATCATCGCGTGATGCACGGTCGTAAGCCATATTCAGGCGAGCGCCAGCGGCGGGTTTTGGTGACGCTCGCACTCGACCCCAACGAGTCACTCAACGAGCGTGGTCAGTCCGTGGAATAGGAATCTGCACCCGAGAACGCACGTCCCATCACCAAGGCCATCCTGAAAGCCTTCCGTTGATAAGCGCTTAAGGCTCAGTCACTCTGATCGTGTCGGAACCGACAGGAAGGTGAAACCACATCCTGTCTTGCGCGATGAGATAGCTCTCTGGCAGGTTGCGCTCAAAAAATGCCATGAATAACGCGTTGGTCGGATTTGGCACCAGATGGTAGTAAGCGACCCGGTCAACATCCGCTTTGTCATTCAATTCAATCAATGACTCGAGTGATGCGTGGTAATCCAAAACATCACGCATAATTTTGGAGACCCGTTCGCGGCCATTATCGCCCATCACCTGTGACATCAACGAAACCGCAGGCACAGACAGCGCATCGTGAAGCAGTAAATCCGCACCATCAGAGACGCTCACCGTGACCTCATTCACATTGCTGTC
>CAYZUV010000296.1:0-2991 GCA_964481245.1 uncultured Pseudomonadales bacterium | reverse complement strand
CCCGTGTTGATCAGAGGGAACAACGCGAACCCCCAAAGACCCGTCAAAATCGCGCCCCAGCGATAAATCTGTTTGCGACCCAGGCGATCTGAGAGGCCGGAAAAATAGAATTGTGATGGGATCATGATAGCCGCTGCAATCAAAACCGCGGTCAGCATCGTGTCGCGCGAGAGCGCGAGCTCCGGCGCGGTAACGCCATACGCAATAATGAATGCAATCAAAATGTAAAAGGTGACCTGCACGGATAAGAAGGCGCCAGCAGCCAGCATGATGCGCTTGGGATAGCGGCGAATAGCCTCGATGACCGGAGACGAAGCCACGGTCGCGTCCGCGTCGTTCTGCGCTTGGTTTGCCTGCAACGCCTTAAAAGCCTCGGTGTCTTCGAGTTTCAGCTGAACGTACATGGAGATCCCTATCAAGACGATGCTGGCAATAAATGGCAATCGCCAACCCCAATCCATGAAGGCCTCATCGGTCATCGAACTGCTGACCCCGATAAACGCAAGGTTGGCCAGAATAACGCCCACGGGGGCGCCCGCTTGCGCATACGCGCCGTACCAGCCTCTTTTTTCCGCTGGCGCGCTCTCTGTGACCAACAGCATCGCACCACCCCACTGACCCCCGATGGCGAGCCCCTGAACGAATCGCAACAGCACCAAAATGAGCGGCGCCGCAATGCCGATCGACGCATAGGTGGGTAAGAATCCAATTAATGTGGTCGCGGCGCCCATCATCATGAGTGCGACCACCAAGGTTCGCTTGCGACCGATTCGATCACCAAAATGACCGAAGACCAAACCACCCAAAGGCCGCGCGATAAAACCGACGGCAAAGGTACTGAATGAGATGATCAGCAGCACCAACGGCGGCAGGTCTTGAGGGAAGAACGCCTTGGGAAAAATAACCGCGGCCGCCGTGCCATACAAAAAGAAGTCATACCACTCGATGCTGGTCCCAGCGAGCGACGTCAATGCGACCTTACGCATATTCTGGGTTTGAGCTTGATCCTGCGCCATGACTACAACCCTCCTTTACCCATTTCAAAATACCCCTTGGCCAAATTCAGACGTAAAAGATCGTTTGCACCTTCGATCAAACGCATTGACCTGACTTTTCGGTACATTGCCTCAAGGGGGTGACCTACCACAAGTGCACTCCCGCCCACCAGTTGCACCGCTGTGTCCACCACCTTACCCGCCAGTTCACTACAAAACACCTTCGCGCTAATGACTTCGTTGACGGCGTTTTCCCCAGAATCCACCCGGCGCGCCACCCGATATAGGAGGCTTCGCGCTGCATAGGTTTCAATTCTCAGGTCTGCATAACGCAAACGCACGCCCTCCTTGGCCGAAAGTGGGGTTCCCGTGCGATGCGGTTGATCGAGGTGCTCTGAGAGATAAGCAAGCGTCCAAAGACAAATGCCCGTTGCCTCAGCAGCCACCATCAACCTCACATTTTGAATATTTGCGAGCGCTCTTGGCATCCCCTCTCCAAGCGAACCAATCATATGCCAAGCCGGCACGGTCACGTTTTCAAAGAAAAACGCCGCGTGCCCACCCCCTTCCATAGAGGAAAACGTCCGATCGATCTTCACCCCCGGCGCGGTTCTATCTACCACCACCATCGCCGTTCCTAGCTTGGATGCCTCTGAATCCTCGACGTTCACGAGGATCGTGAGGAAGTCTGCCGTCGAACCGCCCGTCACATAGGATTTCTGCCCATTGATGGTCAGAGCTTCGTTACTGAGCGTGGCCCAAGTTGGACGGACGGCATCGTCAGGTTCGGTGAATCCGAACGCTCCTCTCTTTTCGCCGGCCATCACAGGATCAAGATACCAAGTTTTGAGTTCGCCCTTCGCTTCATGCAACAGGCCTGGTCCAGGACCAAAAATAGATCGAGTGAGTGGCGTATTGGCCTCAGCCCATAACTCTCGAAGTGCGGTCAATTCCAGCGCATTGGCTGGCCGACCACCAAATGCCGCTGGCTGCGTTTTGTAAAAAAAACCCGCAGTCTTTGATGCCTCCCGAACGGCGCGGTGGAGAGCCGCATCATCGTTCAGCGCCTGCCGCTGCGCTTCTCGAGGCACCACTTCGGTCGCCAAAAACGATTTTGCCTGGGTCAAAACGGCTTGAATGTCCGGCGGCAGTTGTTCAGGCATGGAAGTTCTCCTCTTCGCGTGCTTCAATCTACCGGACGGTTCGGGCAGAGAGCAACACGCGCAGGGCGCTGGGGTTTGAGCTTGAGGATCGTCACGTATAATTTTGTTAATTTGATTTTTTCGAGGGAATTCGCAATGAAGGTAGGTATCGGCATCGGCAGCGCCTATTACAACGGTGAGGACTGGCAGGAATTGGTCCAATACACCATGGCCGCTGACAGCATGGGTGTCGATTATGTCTGGTCGGCCGAAGCCTGGGGCATGGATGCGGTCGTGCCGCTCGCCTATATTGCGGCCAAAACGCAACACATCAAACTGGGCACGGGCATCATTCAAATCAGCTCTCGTGTGCCGCCCATGATCGCCATGACTGCTCAAAGTCTCAGAACCGTTTCGAACAATCGGTTCGTGCTCGGACTCGGCGTTAGCGGACCGCAAGTGGTTGAGGGTCTTCATGGCGCGTCATTTGCAAAGCCGCTTTCGCGCCTTCGAGAATGTGTGGAGATTATTCGCCTGGGATTGAACAGCGAGCGAGTTGCCTATCAAGGCGAGCACTACGTGCTGCCAAGGCCGGGCGGTGAAGGTAAGCCCATCAGATTGTCTCAACCGCCAGCACCAGACTTGCCCATCTATCTTGCCACACTCGGTCCGAAAGCCATGGAAATGACGGGCGAACTCGCCAATGGCTGGATTGGTACCTCGTTTGTCCCAGAGCATGCCGATGTCTTCATGGCCCCCCTTCAGCGAGGCCTTGAGAAATCAGGCCGCACAATCTCTGACTTGGATATTCAGGTGGGCGGTAGCCTTGAGATCAGTGACGATGTCGAGCGCCT
>CAYZUV010000295.1:0-3004 GCA_964481245.1 uncultured Pseudomonadales bacterium | reverse complement strand
CGAGCAGACACGCACACATCAAGTTCACCAAGCGAGCGACCGGCGGCGTTTAAACCCTTTTTCAGATCCAAAAAGTGTGCCTCTGGGTGGTCTGGCGAAAACGAGGTCCCAAGCCATCCATTGGCAGAGCGACCTGTGTATTCGAGTGATGCCGGTCCCAGCGTTGCAAGGTAAATGGGTATATCTGCAGGTTCATGACTGATCTTGATGGGCTTGCCTTCGCTTTCTGGTAAGGGTAGTTGAAAGACCTTACCTTGATAGGCTGCGCGCTCCCCACTAAAGATCAACCGGCAGATGTCCACGGTCTCACGAAGGCGAGCCAAGGGTGGGTGATAACGCGTGCTGTGCAATCCCTCCACCACCTGAGGACCACTCGCGCCTAGACCTAAGATAAACCGGCCCCCCGTTAGGTCATGGAGAGTGAGGGCGGTCATCGCCGTCATCGCCGGCGTTCGCGCGGTGGTCTGCATGATGCCGGTCGCCAGACGAATGGTTTTGGTCTTGTCCGCTAAATAGGCAAGCGGCGTCGCGGCATCGCTCCACCAGGCTTCGGCCGCGAACGCCATACTGACACCCAAACCCTCAGCGTGCTGAACCCAATCGGTGATCAGCTTGAGGTTGTCAGCCTGGACAGCACCAATTTCGATGGCCAATTGCATGGGAGAGTGACCGCAGATGTTGACCAGCATCCTGATAGAGGTTGCATGAGAAAGCAAACGCGAGGCGCGCGTAATTTGAGATTAGATCGTCGTTCAGCGGTTAGCCGGACAAAGAGAAGAAACAGAGAAACCGGAGCAACTGGTGAACGCGCACTAAAAATGAAGCGTGCTTGAGCGCGGGTAATCGCTCTCAAACCCGCGGGTTCTCTTCAGCGTAGAGCCTACTGTTGTTCTTCAGTGCATCTCCGCCGGTTGGCAACGTGTAGATCGTGACGTCATGAGGTCGCCGGAAGTGGCCGGGGCGCTCAACTGATCGCGACTGCGTGCCTCAGGTTAGCTTTTGTTAACGCCAAGAAGTACTCGCTGAATATTTCCTGCTTCCTGATAACTCAGGATGAGGAGATAGGTCGTGAGAAACGGGATCCCCCCAAAGAAAGCAACGACCGCCAGTCCAAGACCTGGTCCTGAAAATCCATTGCGCCAGGCTGTCCAGAGCGCCGATAGAACCAGAAAGCCCAGAAAGTCGGTATTGAATTGACCTTGCCAGGTCATGGCAAAGATTTCCGAAAAAAAAGTTGGCAGGAGCGACGTGAGACCGAATGCCATGACCACCGGGACGGTGTAGATCACCACCGCCACGAGCAAAATGACTAACACCATACGAAAACCGGTCATGAGCAAATTCTCCAAAACTCAGAGAGCGAGAGGATACCGGATTGTGCTAGAACTTTTGAGCGCTCTCAGTGATCGTCCTCAATTGAGGGGCGGGCGCGAGTTCCCGCCGCCTCCTTGATACCGATTCAGCAAGACGTTCTGGATGAGCGTCGGTACTGGAACAAACCTAAGCTGCTTTCTTTGGTTTTCGGCGTGGTCTGCGGCGAGGCTTGGCGCCTGGCGCCTGCGAGGCTGAAGCCTTCGCGTCGCCGGGACCCTTTCGCTTCGGTGGCCACTTTCGCTTAGGTGCGGATTTCTTTTTCTGATCAGGTTTGAATTTGCGTGCGGGTTCCACTTCGGGCGCAGCTTCGATTGGCAAGGCATGGCTTACTTCGAAGTCAAGCGGCGCGATCCTGCTATGGGTCATTTTCTCAATGGCTTGTACTTGTTTCTTCTCGGAAGGATCAACAAGAGACCACGCGACGCCGGTTGAACCTGCACGAGCGGTCCGACCAATGCGATGAACGTAATTTTCAGGCTCTTGTGGTAGTTCGAAATTAATCACGTGGCTGATTCCCTGGATGTCGATACCCCTAGCCGCGACATCAGTTGCGACGAGAATCCAGTCAGCGCCTCGCTTGAAGCGATCGAGCGCTTTTGCTCGGGCGTTTTGTGACTTATTGCCATTGATGGCGTTGGCAGAGAAGCCCGCTTTAAGCAACTTCTTGGTGATTCGCTCAGAAGCATGTTTCGTGCGTGTGAACACAATGACTTTTCGGACATCCTCTTGCTTGAGCATCTGTTCTAACGCAGCCTGTTTATGTTCGTTTGCAATTCGCAGCTGGAACTGGGCAATCTTTTCGACCGTGACTTGTTTCGGTGTGACCTTAACTTCTTGTGGGTCATGAAGGAGAAAATCTGCCAGTGACCTGATCTCCTTCGACATGGTGGCCGAAAAGAGCGCGGTTTGTCTGTCCGAAGGAAGTAACGCTTCGATTTTACGGATGTCGCCGATAAACCCCATATCGAGTAGACGATCAGCCTCATCCAGAACAAAGTGCTGTACTGCATCGAGCGCCAGATGACCTTGAGCTTCGAGGTCCATGAGCCGGCCAGGGGTTGCAACCAGTATCTCCACGCCCTTGGCTAGCCGTCTCACCTGGGGGTGCTGGTTAGCGCCGCCGAAAATGCAGGTTGTCCTGATACTGGTTTCAGCACTATAGCGCTGCACGTCCTCATGGATTTGGATCGCGAGTTCTCGGGTCGGCGCTAGAATGAGGGCAAGGGGTCGCGCCTTGGCAGCTCGCAATCCTTGGACTTGAATCGAGTGCAAAATCGGAAGCGAGAAAGCGGCTGTTTTGCCGGTTCCTGTCTGGGCAATGCCGAGGAGGTCTTGACCCTGAATCAGCAAAGGCAGTGCTCTAGATTGGATGGGTGTGGGGGTTTTAAATCCCAGTTGATTCAGCGCGTTGGCAATCGGCGCTGCGAGTCCCAGCGACGCAAAGGTCGGTGTATTCAAAGGATGTCCTTATGGCTCGGTGAATCCGAGCGAAGCGAGAGGCTGATGCGCTGCGAGCCTTTCGCGAATGAGTGAGCCGGACATCCCAGAGGATGGCGCATGAGGCGGGGCGCACCTTAGTGGGGGGCGCACCCAATGTCAACTGAATGAGGTTACCTAATGTTTGCTCACG
>CAYZUV010000294.1:0-3009 GCA_964481245.1 uncultured Pseudomonadales bacterium | reverse complement strand
ACTCAAGCGCTAGGGCGCGCTGCAATCGATCAACAAAAAAACCAATGGTGGTCACTGTGCCCACGGCAATGATCATGGCTGCAATCAGAAGCCCAAGCTCTCCACCTCGGAACTCTCGATTGAGCATGGTGAGCGCAAGACGCATCATGGCGAGGGTTGATCCTTACCAGCGTGCGCCATTTGCTCTGACACGATGCGGCCCGCCTCAAGACGAATCGCGCGATCACAGACTTCAGCAAGTGCCGTGTCGTGTGTGACCAGCACCAGCGTTGTGCCTGCGTCACGATTAATTTCGAAAAGGAGCTCGATAATCTTTTGCCCCGTCGCAGTATCGAGATTTCCGGTAGGTTCGTCAGCAAAGAGAATTCGGGGATTCATGGCAAATGCCCTTGCAATCGCCACGCGCTGTTGCTCTCCGCCCGATAGCTGGCGAGGGTAATGAGAGAGGCGGTGCGATAGGCCCACTCGATCAAGCCATTGCTTCGATCGTGCTTGCGCATCTCCGACGCCTTTCAACTCAAGCGGTAACATGACGTTTTCAATTGCCGTCAAGCTCGAAAGTAATTGGAAGGACTGAAAAACAAAACCAATCCATTCCGCTCGAAACGCAGCCCGCTGCGCTTCCGACATCGCGGCGAGATCGTCCTGCCCGTTATAGATAACCTGACCCTCAGTCGGCTCATCAAGGCCCGCAAGCAAGCTCAGTAGCGTCGACTTGCCCGAACCAGAGGCGCCTACGATAGCCACACGCTCTTGCGCGGATACTGTCATCTCGACGGTGTCGAGAATCGTAAGCTCGCCCTCCGTGGTCACGACACGCTTTGATAATGACTTCGTAACTAACATCATGCCGACATTCCAATTCACTCTCGAGACGCGCTCGGTCGCAACAACCTGAACTGCGCCTGTCTTCTCGTTTACAATACGGGGATGATGCGCCTATCCCTCACTGCCCCACATTTAAGAACGCGCTGCTTTCGGCTCATCCCAGTCGTCCTTCTGGGATTGCTCATTTCTACGCAGGCCCAAGGTAATAGATCGATTCTCGTTTTCGGCGACAGCATCAGTGCGGCCTACGGCATCGACTTCGAGTCCGGCTGGGCTCAGCAACTGGCCCGAGAGTTGCCGCACATCACCCTCGTTAATGCCAGCGTCAGTGGCGAGACCACGGGCGGAGGCCTTACCCGACTACCCACAGCGCTCAAAGTCCACTCACCCAACTTGGTTGTGCTCGAATTAGGAGGTAACGATGGGCTGAGAGGATATCCCATCGATCGCATCCGAACCAATCTCAAGCGAATGATTCAAGACATTCGAGCCCACGGTGCTGAGGTTGTCCTAGTTGGCATGGTTCTGCCCCCAAACTACGGCCAGCGCTATCTCACGAAGTTCATCTCCATGTACGAGGAGCTCGCGAGAGAAGAATCGGTTGAATATTTCCTACCTGCCCTGCTTGAAGGTCTAAAAACCTCTCGATCACTTCTGCAACGGGATGGCATACACCCAACGGCCGAGGCGCAACCGATGATTAGCGATCAGATCAAAGCGCTCATTCAGCCGTGGCTTCAGTCAAGCAGCAACGAGCCTTCGTCAAGTTTCTAGACGTTGTTTTCTCGCTTGCCAATCCGGCATCTGACTCGCGAGCAATGCGTAAAAGGCCCTCGAATGATCGAAGTGGGTTAAATGGCAGAGCTCATGCCAAAGCACATACTCGATCGCATCCTTAGGCTGTTCTAGCAAACCCATACTTAATGTAATCTGGCCGTCTCGAGAGCAACTACCCCACTTCCCTCGCATTTTCCTTATGGTGATTGAAGTCGGCTCGGGTGCATTGAACTGCTGGCGCAAAACGCCGATCTGTTCCTTAAACACGCGTTCCGCCAAACCCCGCATCCATCGCTCAAAAAGACGGTCGATTTTTTTTCCATCGCTGGGATCAACCACGGTCAAATGAAAACCATCCTCCGCCAGAGCAACGGATTGGTGTCTACCTTGATAGACGTGGACGGGGTGCCACTCGCCAAAGAGCCGCGCCTCACCTCGATCCACCAAAGCCCGGGTCTTGGGCATCGACACCGATCGCATTTCCTGAAGCGCCACTCGCAACCAGTCGAGCTTCTCTTCCACATACGCTTGGATCAACCGCAGGGGGCAGCGAAGAGGTATCCGACATTCAACGCTGCCTCCAGGATGAACCAGGAGCAGTAGCGTTTTTCTTCGGGTTCGGCGCACCGTCAGCGGCACCACCTCAGAATCGAGTTCAAAACTCAAGTGATAGGCTGGCGACACGGGAACGTTTCTAGGAAGATTTGAGTTCGCCGCCAAGGCAGTTGGGCGACTGCGGCGCAGCCTCGCCGCGCCCTTGCCATTCTACCGGCGTGTAGGTGTGCAGCGCGAGCGCGTGAATCATTGCCAACACTTCTTTCAATGCGCGATTGACGGCCTGATGGCGCTGAATCAGACGTCGCCCCTCGAATGCCGTTGTCGCTATAGTGACCTTAAAGTGACTCTCTGACCCCGGCGGGACATTGTGACGATGGCTCTCATTTTCGACCGTGAGGTAAGACGGATCGAACGCCGTCTTTAACTCGGTGAAAATCATTTGCTGCATGGGTCCAAGTGAGTTCTGCGCGCCAGCGAAATCGACCATATCAGTGGTTCAACCCTTTTCCGTGAGTGTAAAGACCCCATCCCAATCACCCTCTCGACGGGGTCCTTGACGCCTGTCTACAGAGCGACGCGATTCGCCCATGTCGTCTCTCATTCTGGATGCGCGAGCGCGTTGAATACTGCTGGGGCCATCGTCAGGCATTAGTACCAGGCACTGTTCGAAACAAGAAACCGCGTCCTCGAATGCCTCATTTCTCAGGGCGTCCAACCCTTTGTGATAGCTGTCGACCATATCTGCCAGCGCGCCCGAGGTTCGGCCTTTGCGATCAAGCAATTGGTACACTCGAATGGGCTCCTCTTTACCCACAACGCGAATAATATCGAGCTCCCTCACATCGA
>CAYZUV010000293.1:0-3025 GCA_964481245.1 uncultured Pseudomonadales bacterium | reverse complement strand
GGCGAGATGCTTGACCTTAAGCGGGAAGTCGCTGAGATCCGTAAGTTCTTGGAAAAGATCTACAACCAAAGTGGTCGCATCGAAGACCTGGATTCCTTGTCCGACGCGGAAGTCGTTCAGCTTGCTAACAATCTTCGAGCTGGTGTGCCAATGGCCACAGGCGTTTTTGATGGCGCAAACGAGGTCGAGATCAAGAAGATGCTTGAGCTCGCTGGCTTGCCTCAGGATGGTCAAACGCTCCTTTTTGATGGGTGTACTGGAGATCAGTTTGATCGTCCGGTCACTGTTGGCATTATGTACATGCTGAAGTTGAACCACTTGGTCGATGACAAGATGCATGCGCGGTCAACCGGTTCCTATAGCCTGGTTACGCAGCAACCCCTGGGTGGTAAAGCGCAGTTCGGGGGGCAGCGATTCGGTGAAATGGAAGTGTGGGCACTTGAGGCGTACGGCGCCGCCTACACGCTTCAAGAGATGCTGACCGTGAAGTCTGACGACGTTCATGGCCGCACGCGGATGTATAAAAACATTGTGGATGGTGATCATCGTATGGAGCCGGGAATGCCCGAATCCTTTAACGTCTTGGTGAAGGAAATTCGTTCGCTAGGGATCGATATCGAGTTGGAACACGACTAGAGATTAGAACCGATCGAGCGAACTGAAATTCTATGGGCTAACCGCCCCCTTGTTGGAGGAATACTGTGAAAGACTTACTGAATATGTTGCGCGCCCAAGGCCAATCCGAAGAATTCGATTCTTTGAAGATTGGTCTGGCATCGCCGGAAATGATTCGGTCCTGGTCGTTCGGCGAAGTCAAGAAGCCAGAGACGATCAATTACCGGACGTTCAAACCCGAGCGGGATGGTCTTTTTTGCGCCAAGATTTTTGGACCCACCAAAGACTATGAATGTCTTTGTGGCAAATATAAGCGTCTCAAGCATCGCGGTGTGATTTGCGAGAAGTGTGGCGTCGAAGTCGCGCTAGCAAAAGTCCGTCGGGAGCGGATGGGGCACATTGAGTTGGCCGCACCGGTTGCGCACATTTGGTTCCTGAAGTCCCTACCGTCCAGAATTGGCCTACTGTTGGATATGACACTGCGTGATATCGAGCGGATCCTTTATTTCGAGAGCTTTGTTGTTATTGACCCAGGCCTGACGTCGTTGGAGCGAGGGCAGTTGCTGACGGATGAGCAGTACTACGAGGCGCTGGAAGAGTTCGGTGACGAGTTTGAGGCGAAGATGGGCGCAGAAGCCATCCAGGACCTGATGGCTCAGATGGATATTCGTGAAGAAGTTGCCGAAATTCGTGAAGAGCTGCCCCAGACGAATTCCGACACAAAAATCAAAAAGCTGACGAAGCGACTCAAGTTGCTGGAGTCGTTCGTCTCCTCAGGCAACGAGCCAGAGTGGATGATTTTTAACGTGTTGCCGGTCTTGCCACCCGATTTGCGACCCCTCGTGCCATTGGAAGGCGGGCGATTTGCGACGTCAGACTTGAACGACCTTTATCGTCGGGTGATCAACCGAAACAATCGATTAAAGCGGCTACTAGATCTTGCAGCTCCTGACATTATTGTGCGTAACGAAAAGCGAATGCTCCAAGAGGCTGTCGATGCGCTTCTGGATAACGGTCGTCGGGGTCGAGCAATCACAGGGACCAACAAACGGCCGCTGAAGTCTTTGGCCGATATGATCAAGGGTAAGCAAGGTCGATTCAGGCAGAACCTTCTGGGCAAGCGTGTGGATTACTCCGGACGTTCGGTGATCGTGGTGGGGCCGACGCTCCGCTTACACCAGTGTGGGTTGCCTAAGAAAATGGCGCTCGAGCTCTTCAAGCCTTTTATATTCGGCAAGCTAGAAGCCCGAGGGTTGGCGACGACCATTAAGGCCGCCAAGAAAATGGTCGAGCGCGAGACGCCGGAGGTGTGGGATATCTTGGCTGAAGTGATTCGCGAGCATCCCGTACTCTTGAACCGCGCGCCAACGCTCCATCGACTGGGGATCCAAGCGTTTGAGCCCGTTTTGATTGAAGGTAAAGCTATTCAACTCCATCCACTGGTTTGTACCGCCTACAACGCCGACTTCGACGGTGATCAGATGGCGGTGCATGTGCCCCTGACTCTTGAGGCTCAGCTGGAAGCACGAGCACTCATGATGTCGACCAATAACGTGCTGCTCCCCGCCGATGGTGAACCGATCATCGTGCCATCGCAGGACGTGGTTTTGGGTGTTTATTGGATGACTCGCGAACGCGTTAACGAGCGTGGGGAAGGCATGATCTTTGCCGATACAGACGAAGTCGCGCGTGCATTCAGTACAGGTTCTGTTGGTCTACAGGCTCGAGTAAAAGTTCGTGTGAACGAACGGGTCGTTAATGACGACGGCGAGATGGAATCGCGTTCGGGCGTCCATGAGACGACCGTGGGTCGCGTGCTCGTTTACGAAATAGTGCCAGAAGGTATCCCCTTCGCCGAAGTCAATAAGACGATGGTGAATAAGGATATGTCGCGCTTGATCAACCTTTGTTATCGAAAAGTCGGATTGAAAGAAACCGTTATTTTTGCGGACCAGTTGATGTACATGGGTTACCAGTACTCAACGCGGTCAGGTGCCTCCATCGGGGTCGAAGATTTTGTCATCCCGACCGAAAAAGCCGAAATTATCGCGCGTTCAGAAAACGAGATTCGAGAAATCGAAAGCCAATTTGCCTCTGGTCTTGTGACACAAGGTGAGAAGTACAACAAGGTGATCGATATCTGGACGCGAGCGAGTGACCAAGTCAGTAATGCGATGATGGACACGCTCAGCACCGAGACCGTCATGAATCGCGAGGGTGAAGAAGAAGAGCAGTCCTCGTTCAACAGCGTGTGGATGTATTCCGACTCAGGTGCTCGAGGCTCCCCCGCTCAGATCCGTCAGCTGTCGGGTATGCGCGGCATGATGGCGAAGCCAGATGGTTCAATTATTGAGACACCGATTACGGCTAACTTCCGTGAAGGGTTGTCTGTCATGCAGTACTTCATTTC
>CAYZUV010000292.1:0-3030 GCA_964481245.1 uncultured Pseudomonadales bacterium | reverse complement strand
GGCGCCTTAGATTTCGACACCGTCCCAAAGCGGTTGGGCATCATTGGCGCTGGGGTAATTGGACTCGAATTGGGCAGTGTATGGCAACGGCTCGGCGCTGAGGTCACTCTGCTGGAGGCTTTGCCCGAATTTTTGCCAGCGGTCGATGCCCAAATCGCCAAAGAAACGCTGAAGACGTTTAAAAAACAAGGGTTAGATATTCGATTGGGCGCTAAAGTGACTGAAGCGAAAGTCTCCGGCCAAAAAAATAAAAAGGTCACAGTTCGTTTTGAACAAGGCGGTGAAAGCCAAGAAGCGTCTTTCGATCGGCTTGTGGTCGCTGTGGGAAGACGGCCGGCAACGGAGGGGCTACTTGCTGAGAGTCTTGGAATCACGCTGACCGAGCGAGGAGAAATCCCGGTCGATGACCAGTGTTACACGGGCGTTGGTCAGATCTACGCGGTGGGCGATGCGGTTCGAGGCCCCATGCTCGCGCATAAGGGTATGGAAGAGGGTGTCATGGTCGCCGAGCGACTTGCTGGCAAAAAAACGCAGGTGAACTACGATCTGGTGCCCGGGGTGATCTACACCCATCCTGAAGTGGCTTGGGTTGGTGCCACTGAACAGTCCCTCAAGGCAGCTAATCGCGAATACGGGGTCGGGGTTTTTCCTTTGGCGGCGAGCGGCAGGGCGATTGCGAGCAGCGAGAACGAGGGCTTGATTAAGGTGCTCACCGATCAAGCGACCGATCGCGTCCTGGGTGTGCATATGGTGGGTGCGCATGCCTCCGAGCTCATTGCCCAAGCGGTGATTGCGATGGAGTTTGGCACTTCGGCGGAAGATTTGGCTTTGACAATGTTTGCCCACCCAACCCTATCGGAAGGGCTGCACGAGGCGGCGCTGGCGGTCTCTGGTCATGCGATCCATGTTGCGTCGAGACGGCGCCCAAAGAAATAGCGTGAAGCGGGAAGGATTGCCCGACGTTCCTCTCCGCCGATTTGTTGGTCTGAGCAGCGAGACTGTGATCGACGACTTATCGCGGGGTCGGGGATCCCCTTTCAAATTGAAGTTGCGGTATCATGGCCGCGCATTAATCAGCTAGAGCGTTCAGCGGGATGCTCGTCTCTTCGATCGATTTTCATAATGATCGTTGGGTCGCAGAGTCCATCGAGCGGAAGTGTCAACGAAAAGGAATCGAGCATGAATCTTCACGAATATCAGGCGAAGCAGCTCTTCAGCGAGTATGGCTTGCCGGTATCTAAAGGGATTGCGGTGGACTCAGGAGATGAGGCGGTCGCAGCGGCGAAAGAAATAGGTGGCGACCGGTGGGTCGTCAAGGCCCAGGTCCATGCGGGTGGCCGAGGTAAAGCGGGCGGGGTCAAATTGTTTTCTGATCTCGACGAGATCAAAGCGTTTGCTGATGGTTTGATTGGTACCAATCTGGTGACTTTTCAAACTGATGAGAAGGGGCAACCGGTATCAAAGATCTTCGTGGAGTCGTGCACTGATATCGATCGTGAGTTGTATCTGGGGGCTGTGATTGACCGCTCCTCCAGGAGAGTTGTGTTCATGGCCTCGACCGAAGGCGGTGTTGAGATCGAGAAGGTTGCAGAAGAGACGCCTGAAAAGATTTTGCAGGCCACGATCGATCCGCACGTTGGCGGTCAGGCCTATCAAGGTCGCGAGTTGGCCTTTAAGTTAGGGTTGTCTGGGAAACAAGTGAATCAGTTCGCTCAAGTCTTCGTTGGACTCGCCAAGATGTTCGAGGAAAAAGACTTGTCGCTCATTGAGATCAATCCATTGGTAGTGACCACCGAGGGCAATATTCATTGCTTGGATGCGAAAGTATCGCTCGATAACAACGCGCTGTATCGTCAGAAAGCATTGGCTGAACTGAATGACCCCACTCAAGAAGATGAGCGAGAAGCGCATGCGGCCGAGTTCGGTCTTAATTATGTTGCGCTCGAGGGAAATATCGGCTGCATGGTGAACGGCGCAGGGTTGGCGATGGGTACGATGGACCTGGTCAAGCTTGCCGGCGGACAGCCTGCTAACTTTCTCGATGTTGGCGGTGGCGCCACTAAAGAGGCCGTGAGTGAAGCGTTCAAAATCATTTTGTCTGACCCTGCGGTCAAAGCGGTGTTGATTAATATCTTCGGCGGGATCGTCCGCTGCGACATCATTGCTGATGGGATTATCGGCGCCGTGAAAGACGTGGGCGTGAACGTACCTGTGGTGGTGCGTTTTGAGGGTAATAACGCGGCGGTTGGTGTTGAAACCTTAGCTAAGAGTGATGTGGAGATTATTGCGGCGACCAGTCTGACTGACGCGGTTGAGCAAGTGGTTAAGGCGGCGGGAGGTGCAGCATGAGCATATTGGTTAATTCATCGACCAAGGTTATTTGTCAGGGATTTACTGGATCGCAAGGCACGCTGCATTCTGAACAAGCCCTGGCCTATGGAACCCAGTTGGTTGGCGGCATCACGCCTGGGAAAGGGGGCCAAACACATCTGGGGTTGCCGGTCTTTGATACGGTCGCGGATGCAGTGGCCGCGACGGGCGCCGATGCATCGGTGATTTACGTCCCAGCGCCGTTCGCCAAAGACGGCATCCTAGAGGCAGCCAATGCCGGCATCAAATTGATCGTCTGTATCACGGAAGGCGTTCCAACATTGGATATGTTGGCGGTCAAGGTGCTGGTGGATGAGATGGGCGTTGTTCTTGTCGGGCCTAACTGTCCCGGCGTTATCACGCCCGGCGAATGCAAAATTGGCATCATGCCGGGTGACATCCATTTGCCTGGCAAAGTGGGTATCGTGTCTCGATCAGGCACCTTGACCTACGAAGCGGTCAAACAAACAACCGATTTAGGTTATGGGCAGAGCACCTGCGTAGGTATTGGCGGCGACCCTATTCCAGGGAGCCATTTCATCGATATCCTTCGTCGATTCCAGGATGATCCCGGCACAGAAGCTATCGTGATGGTGGGCGAAATCGGCGGCAATGCCGAGGAAGAAGCCGCCGAGTTCATCAAGGCAGAAGTCACCAAGC
>CAYZUV010000291.1:0-3032 GCA_964481245.1 uncultured Pseudomonadales bacterium | reverse complement strand
ACCTTCATACGCCCCCCCGCTCGCCTCGCCCTTTGTTTTTGCTACCTGAACCGCGACGCCTATCACGATCTCACACGCCCACCGAACATCCATTCTTTGATTATTTAAGAGGCCCTGAGCGCATCAGTTATGGTTGGTGGGAAGGCCTTGAAGAGGATCGAGACTATTACATCTACCAATACCGAAAAAAGTCGCTCTACTGGATGTTTTACCGCCCGCTCAATCATCGCTGGTATCTTCATGGTGTGTTTGCCTAGCGCTAAAAACACACTGGAGAGGAAAGAACGAACCGGTCGTTAAATGGTCCTTTGAAGGGGCGAAACCTCAACGTTATACTCCCGGAAAAAGGAGATCGCCTATGAGCACACTCTACGAAATCGATGTTACGCGCATCGACGGCAGCCAAGCTTCGATGAGCGAATACCGTGACGAAGCCCTATTGATCGTCAACCTCGCAAGCCAGTGAGGCCTCACGTCTCAGTACGCAGGTCTGCGTGCCTTACATGAAACGATCGACGGGTTGACCGTTCTGGGGTTTCCCTGCAACCAGTTCGGTGCTCAGGAACCTGGGTCTAACGACGAAATATTAAAATTCGCGCAAGATCGCTACCAAGTCACCTTTCCTATGTTCGCCAAAATTGAAGTCAACGGTGAAGGCGCGAGCCCTCTGTACGCATGGCTCAAAGCGGCAAAGCCCGGCGACATTGGTTGGAATTTCACCAAATTCTTGGTTTCGAAAGACGGGCAGGTGCTTGAGCGTTTTGAGCCTCGAACCACACCCGAGGATATTGCCGAGGCGCTGCCATCATTGCTCTCGTAGGGGAGCCATATTGGATCTGCGCCTTGGCATCGTGAGGCAGCGACCGAGGACCGCTTAAAAACCGGTGGGCGGCTGCTCAGAAATTAAGCTCGCAGCCTAGCGCCCCTCTTCGGTCGCAGCCTTGATCACTTATTTTTAAACCTGATGATCGTTAGACGATTGTTTTGGACGGGTTAAGGTGGGCATCGGTTAGGTTAGGCGCTCAAACGGTATCGACCTCGCTGACCGGATGATGGGCTGGCCCATGAACTTTGACCTTCAGGCGCCTCACTAGCAATCTCAATCACCCGCTAAACACTCTGGCGAGGGGATCACCAAGGCCCGGCAGCACCTGAACCGACTGGATATCGAGCATTGAATACACAAACCTCATCTCACTCTCGCCCCAGGTCCATGATCACAGTTTATGGCCGCAATGCCGTGCTTGAAGCGCTGGAGGACCCTACCTTGGTCCTCTTCCGACTCCATTGTGCGTCGAGCAATCAACCCAGCGATATCATCCGCAAGATTGAAGCATTGGCGCAGGCTCGAGGAGTCGAGACGGTCACGCACACCAAGCAAGCCTTATCGAGGATATCTAAGAACGGACGGCAAGATCAGGGCGTCGCGCTGGACGTGGTCACACCCGGTCACAAAACGCTTGAAAATCACTTGTCAAATGTATCGGTGGATGACTCTGCGACTGAAGAATGGCTGCTGGTTGACGGCATCACCAACCCTCAAAACCTAGGCATGATGATTCGAAGTGTCGCTGCCTCCCCCATAAGCGGGATCATTATTCCGGCGAAGGGCAACGCCTCAATAGACGCTCTGGTGATCAAAGCCAGTGCGGGCTCTCTCTTTCGCGCTCGGATTCTTCGTGCGACTTCCATCGAAGAAGCCATTCGGATGCTCAAGGCCCGTCAATATCAACTGATCGGCCTTGCGGGTGAAGCAGTCCAAACGCTAAGCCAAATATCGGTTCACTCTAGACGAGTCTTCGTGGTAGGGAGCGAAACGTATGGACTGTCTAACCACACAAAACAGCAGGCGGATCAACTCTGCCGGATTCCCATGGCAAACGGGGTCGAATCTTTGAATGCTGCTGTCACGGCCAGTTTGGTGGCTTTCAGAGCCTTGCTCCAAGATGCTTGATCCATCATTTCCCGGGAGCTGATCCCTCGACATTTGGTGGTATCAGGCATCGTTTTCCGATAAGGTAGCGCCTCGATAAATCACCGTCTCCTTGCTCGATGCGCGCACCCTATCGTTACTTTTTTCTCGTACTCTTTTCCGCCTTTCTAAGCGCGTGTGGCAGTGATCCTGGCTATGACAAGTACGCTGAAGCACCCTCAGGTGGGCTGAGGGTCATCAACGCTGTGTCAGATTCACCAGCCCTGGTGGTCGAGTATGGCACCCAGTCTATTGGTAACATCAACTTTAGCGACTCGAGCTCGATCGCTAACGTCATCCCGGGACTTAACCGAACCACCACGATCAGCTACGTTGCGAACAACGAACTGCAAAAACTTGCTGAGACCACTATTTTGGTGCCTCAGGATCAACTCGTCACCGTCATTCTGACCGGCACCATGGATAACGTCGGCTTTTTAACCATTCAGGAAGACACATCCGCTCCAGATGAGGGTGCAACAACCACTGAATTAACTTTGGTGAATGCGACCTCGGGGTCTACCCCAGTGCAAGTGGATGTCATTGACAGCGTCGCTAGTGAGACTCGCCACTCAATATCCATCGACGCAGGCGCCGCATCGAGCCCACTAACCGTTCCTGAAACAACGGGCCTCTCGATCAATACAATCAATCCAGACGATAATGCTGTCGTGTGGACTTCAGGCGACTTCACGGTCGCGCCAGGCTTGAGGCCGCTCATCATTCTGGTTGATCATTACGGGCCTAGCCCCAACCACCGGGGTCTTTATCTCACCCCCATCGGCCAATTTCCGTTTGGCAACGAATCGCTGCCAAGCGCATTGACATTGATGAACCTCATTCCCGATCGTACGAGTGTCGATCTTTACGCGCGGACCGTCAGAAACTCTAATCCATTTTCCGTCTTCGTCGACATCGACGAATCCGCAGAAGCAGGCAACTACAGCATCAGCCTCCAGCAGCTGGCGACCATGCCCAGATATCGAGTCGATGGGGAGTTTGAGTCGGGTGATGTGGATCTCGGTTACGGGGAAATCACCGTCTCTAATGGGGACAACAC
>CAYZUV010000290.1:0-3036 GCA_964481245.1 uncultured Pseudomonadales bacterium | reverse complement strand
TCCACAAGCGTAAAACTTGGCCGACCATTGTCTTTGACCGGCCAGGTCAGCCCTTCGGGCCTCAACGCATACGCCATACGCATCAGCCCCAGGACGTCCCATCTGGAGTTGCCACCCTGCCATTCCCGGGCATAAGGATCTCTCAAGTTCCGAAACAGCGTTTGACGGATGAACTCATCATCAAAGGACAGGCTGTTATAACCGACCACGCAAGTCTCCGGTCTTTGAAAATGCGAAAGTATTTCTTCGGTCAATGCAAATTCGGAGCAACCTTCTGCATCAAGCTTCCGCGGATCGAGACCGGTGATCGCCATTGCATCGGGATCTAACAGCGTGTCCTGGGTGGGTCGGACGGCGATATCGATGGGTGCTTCAATGGGATTCAGTGCCGCATCGGTTCGCTGACCTGCAAACTGAAGTATCCGATCCCGAATAGCGTCCGTCCCAGAGGTCTCGAGGTCATACCAAAAAAAAGTCGCCACCATAAATCGATGCCTTCAATCGATGATTCACCTTACCTATAATGGTTTTTCAACGCCATGTTGCATCCCTATGTTTTCGAAAGACCTGTTTTTTCTTATTTTTGGCCCTGTCGCCGCAGCATTGCTGCTCATTGTGATGCTAGATCAAGGGGTCGAATCGCCCATTGCGATCACTTCAGCGATCACGCTCTGGACCGGCGTCTGGTGGGTGACGGAACCCATACCCATCCCTGTGGCTTCGATGCTACCTCTTGCACTCTTCCCAACCTTTTCCATTCTCACGCCAGCCCAGGTCGGTGAGGCGTACGGAAGTCCGCTCATCTTACTGTTGATGGCCGGCTTTATCCTTTCCCAGGCCATGGAGCGAAGTGGTGCTCATCGTCGAGTCGCGCTCAACATGGTGAGTTTCTTTGGCGGAATCAGTTCGCGACGCATCGTGTTCGGATTTATGGCGGCCGCGTGTGTCCTTTCCATGTGGATATCAAACACAGCCACGACCCTGATGCTGCTGCCTGTCGCGCTCGCTGTGATTGAGCGTTCGCCAGACCCAAAACTCAGCGTCCCGCTATTACTGGGCATCGCATACGCATCCAGCATCGGGGGCATCGGAACCCCCATCGGCACACCACCCAACCTGGTGTTTCGAGAGGTCTATGCCAACCAAGTCGGCGGGGAAATCGCTTTTCTGGACTGGATGGCATGGGGCGTTCCCGTGGTGGCGCTCTTCGTCCCCTTGACGGCGCTGTGGTTAACACGCCGTCTGACGTTCACCGGTCAGATCGAGCTTCCAGAGGTGGGTAGATGGAGCACCGCAGAAAAACGAGTCTTCGCCGTCTTCTGTTTGACAGCACTCGCCTGGATTACGAGGACGCAGCCCTACGGCGGCTGGTCGGGGGCCCTCGGCGTACCCGGGATTAATGATGCCAGCATCGCGATGATCGCGGTGATCGCCATGTTCTCAATTCCTAATGGCCAAAGTGGCCGGCTGCTCGATTGGGAATCCGCTACCAAGATTCCATGGGGCGTTTTGATTCTCTTTGGGGGTGGCATTGCGATCGCCAAAGCATTCGTTGCAACGGGTCTCTCTGGCCTCTTGGGTGAATGGCTCTCCGCGCTTGCGACACTCGATTTAATCCTGGTCATCTTGTCGATTTGTTTAACCATCACCTTCCTAACGGAAATTACCAGCAATACGGCAACGACAAGCCTCATGCTCCCGGTCCTGGCAGCAGCCGCGATCGCAGCAGATATCCAGCCTGAGCTTCTGATGGTGCCAGCTGCCATGAGTGCGAGTTGCGCGTTTATGCTGCCCGTTGCGACAGCACCTAATACCATTGTGTTTTCAACAGGAAGATTCCCCATCAAAACCATGGTCCGAGAAGGTTTCGCGCTCAATCTGATGGGTGCCGGGGTGATCAGCATCATTTGTCTGTGGTTAATTTGAAATGATGGCTCGTCAACTGGTCCTATCAGGGCTTAAAGTCTTCATTCCAAGACGCAATCAACGGAATACACCATGCTAGGCGTCGCCCTACGATCAACCAGAGCCGCGATCAGCCTCACGTTGATGTGGATCAATACCATGGTGCTCTGTCTACCAATTTATGTCGTTGCGATCTTGCGCGTCTTATCGCCAAACAGCATGAAACCGCTCTGGACCCGACTCGCCATGGCATCGGCCGAGACGTGGATCAGCATCAACAATCTCATTCTCGACAGCCTTCAAAGGCTCAATATTGAGGTGGTGGGTGAGCCAACGCTCGAGCCAAAGACCTGGTACCTGGTCATTGCCAATCATCAAAGCTGGACCGACATCGTTATTCTTCAGCGCGTGTTCAACCGAAAAATTCCAATGCTAAAGTTCTTCATCAAACAGCAACTGATCTACGCGCCGATCATCGGCATCGCGTGGTGGGTGCTCGACTTCCCAATCATGAAGCGGTACTCCGCGACGACCTTGAAAAAGAAACCTCACCTCAGAGGTAAAGATATTGAGACAACCAAGGCGTCGTGCGAAAGATTCAAGTTAACGCCTGTTTCCGTGCTCAACTTCCTTGAAGGCACTCGATTCAACACCGATAAGAGAACATCTCAAGGCTCCCCCTATCGGCACTTACTCAAACCCAAAAGTGGCGGCGCGACCATGGTCCTCGAGTCCCTCGGTGATCAACTCCACAGTGTGCTCGATGTGACACTGATTTATCACGACAAAACGCCCAGCTTTATCGAATTTTTAATGGGGCACAGCAGCAAGATCACAGTTCAGATCGAAGAGATTCCGATGGATGAAGTGAAACACCGTAGCGCGACCCAAGGCGAGGGATTCAACAACCGGCAAACCCTGAGCTTCCTCCAAGAAAGGTGGCAAAAAAAAGATGCCGTCATCAACGACTTGCTAGAGCAAACGATCTGATCCTGCTAACATTTTCTTGCTGGAGGGTTTGTTCTTGACATCGATCTATACCGACTATTTTGGGCTCAAGGAGTCCCCCTTTTCGATCGCGCCGAACCCGGAATACCTCTATATGAGCGACCGGCATCGGGAAGCGCTCGC
>CAYZUV010000289.1:0-3051 GCA_964481245.1 uncultured Pseudomonadales bacterium | reverse complement strand
GTATGTACCGAACTCGGCATTTTCAACCATCGCTCTGGAAAACCCCTCACGGATGCTGAACCGCCGAATCTATGAAACCATCGGCATTCGTTACGACGATATCCAAGAGATGCATGCCATAGTTGCCTCGGTGAAGGCGATGTTGCAAGGTCATCCGGCCATCGCCCAGGATAAAACCATGATTGTGAATTTCAACGCGTTTAATGCGTCTAGCGTTGATTTCATGGTTTACACCTTCACCAAAACGACTAACTGGGTGGAATTTCATGAGATTAAGCAAGCCGTCCTGCTGGAGATCGCCGGCATCATTCGCGATCACGGTGCAGAAATTGCTTACCCAACGCAGACGCTTCATGTCGCAGAGCCTGTCGGAATGTCGGCGTCTGAGTCGTCAGAGGGAGGTCCTGCCAGGTGACTCAAATGCTGTTCTATAAGGATCCAAAACCGCTATCGCCCGCGGTACACGGTGCGTTGAAAGTACGACAAACACCTCAGCGTTTCGGTTTTGCCAGACGAGTGAACTCGGTGCTCTGTGCTGGCGTTGAGTTCGCAGAGATTGCCCATGAGTATCCGATCGTTTTTGCTGAAGGTGACCGTGAATGGGTGCCGATTGTGTTGTTTGGTTTGACCGCGGGCGATAATCGTTGGGTCGACGACAAGGGTGCGTGGATGGGCCAATACGTTCCCGCCTTTGTCAGGCAGTACCCCTTTGCGATCGGTCGGGGAGAATCTGAGCAGCCGCTTGTCTGCGTGGATGACAGCAGTGAGATGCTGTCGATGGAGGAGGGCACCCCCCTGTTTGAGGCAGGTCAGCCGTCACCGCTGGTGAAGCAAACCGCAGATTTCTTGAGAGAATTCCATCAGCAAATGGAACGGACCAAACTATTCACTGCAAAGCTCGCGAGCCTAGGACTGCTCGCCGAGGTGAAGGCCAGCGTGAACGGCGCGGATCAAGCCACCATGAGCCTGGGCAAAGCGCGCGTTGTTGACGAGCGTAAATTACTTGAACTTGAAGACGAGCAAGCGCTCGCTTTGTTCAGAAAAGGTGAGCTGGCTTGGGTTTATGCGCATCTTCTGTCGCTCGGACATTTGCGCAGGCTGCTCACGAAGCAACTCCAAGAGACGGCGTGACGCCGGGCACAACCGATTGATCAAGGCGATTGAATGCGTCGCGTCCACGAGCCCTGCTCGACTTGTTGGACTTCGAAGACGAGGCCCCATGCCCCTACGGCCTGAACGCCTTACTCAAAGCGATCGTCTAGCATCCAATGGTGTGACCAGAATGAGAACCCCTAACGCTGGATGGTCCAAGTAATGGAGTTCTCCGGATCGAAGGCGCCGCCTCTCGCTCAGGTGAAATCTGGCATCAGCTGAAAACGTGCGCCCTCGTTCTGCGGCCTCAAACAAATCGGGGAATTGGGCTTTGAGGTTTGAAGGTGCTTTGGCTGCGGGTAATGCCCGCTGAGGCGAGAATTGCGTGAGCCATAAATCCGCTTCGACATGCAGAAACCGTTGACGCCTTAGAGACAAAGTCCCCTCGAGTTCGAAACGATCACCGAACTGCTGACCGCCCTGAATCAAAATGGGCGTTGGTGTCTGATCGATGGGCTGCTGCCAACTTTGATGGAGGAGGAGTGCATAGAGGCTGCTTCGCCGGATTGATCGAGCGGGGCCTTCGAGCTGCCGTTCATTCCCGCTGATCTCGCTGAATGCATAGGGCGCCTCTGGATAAAATGCCGCTTGCAAGAGGGCATCCCTCTGATCTCGACGCAATCGGTCCCTTTCTAAATTAGGGTCAGTCGCATCGTTTTTCGCGGCGAGATTGAGTTGCTCGAGTCGGCGTCGATAAAGGCCTGCTTTGCTCTCGCTGGCTAGCAGGAACACAGGCTTGGTCGCGTCAATGCTGGCCTTTGATGAATCCGAACCCTGTTGGGTGTCTGAGTCTTCCGCCAACATCACTGCTTGCGACCAAATGAAGGGTCTTCGTGCCTCGGTGAGTGCTGGCGCAATCGCGATGAGATTGCTCGGCCAGATTGCTGGCGGGCGGTTCTGATCGGCGGCATTGGCGTCGGAGGCGGACGCCGCGTTCAGACGCTTGAAGACGATCACTTCGATTTGGTAGTCATCGGCGGCTGCCATCGCGGTCACAAAGAGGGTAGCACACAACAAAAGAAGGGCCGGCCAGCGAGTCAAGCCAGGGTTGGGGTTGTGCGCAAAGTCTCGTTGGGTTTCGTCAAGGCCCGCTAGATTGCGCAATTGATGCCGAAAGTTGACCAAGAAAATCCTCGAGGTAACCAAACCGTTGTTCGCGATCTGGTATTTTATCCAGAATGCTGAGTTGATGTGCAGAGGCCATTTTGTATTTGGTTGGCGATGATTGAATGAGATGAATAATCTCCACGGCGGGCACCGGGGTGTTATTGCCAAATTCAATGTGACCACCATTGTCGCCGACGTCGATGCGTTTGATGCCCAGAGCCTCAGCTGTGATTTTCAGTTCCGTCTGCCGAACTAACCATTTCGTAGGCTCTGGGAGCAGGCCGAAGCGATCGATCATTTCTACACTGAGCTCCCTCAGCTGATCATGGCTCGCGGCATTCGCGATACGCTTGTATAGGATGAGCCGCATGTGCACATCGGGCAAATAATCGTCAGGGATCAGTGCTGGCGCGTGTAGATTGATTTCGGTGCCACTTCGAAGATCCACTTCGGGGTCAATGATCTTGCCCTTCTTGAGGCTGGCGACCGCACGATCGAGCAATTCCATGTAGAGCCCAAAGCCAATGCTGTGCATATTGCCCGTTTGAGATTCACCGAGAAGCTCGCCAGCGCCCCGGATTTCCAAATCGTGGGTGGCGAGAATGAATCCTGCGCCCAGGTCTTCGGCCTGCTCGATGGCCTCAAGGCGCTTTTCTGCATCCTTGGTCATCATGGCAGGTTCAGGCGTCATCAAATAAGCATAGGCCTGGTGATGAGATCGCCCCACCCGTCCCCTTAATTGGTGCACTTGGGCGAGGCCTAATTTGTCGGCTCGGTCCATGATGATGGTGT
>CAYZUV010000288.1:0-3055 GCA_964481245.1 uncultured Pseudomonadales bacterium | reverse complement strand
GGATCGAGAGGCAGAGGGTCTGTCTCGTTCATACCCATGGGGGTGGCATTGCAGACCAGGTCAAACCCGGTCGGATCACTTGCTCCCGTCTGCAATCGCCCTTGGGCTTTGGGTTCGAGCAGAGTTGCGAGGGCGTTCATTCGGGTGGTGTCTTGGTCGTAGATCACGACCTCTTTCGCACCTTGATCCAGCATAGAGATGGCAATAGCGCTGCCGGCCCCACCGACCCCGAGGATTAAGACGCGAGCGCCTTGGATCACCGCGCCATGATCGATTTGAGCCTTCACGAAGGCATCGCCATCAGTGGTGTGTCCATGCCACGAGCCATCTGCATTCCGTCGGGCTGCGCTCACGACGCCTAGCAGTTCGGAGGTCTCGCTGTGGGTGGCGCAGTAGCTAAACCCGGTCTGCTTGTGGGGCATGGTTAAGCTGAAGCCATCAACATTGTTGATCGCGGTCAGGCCCTCAATCACTTGACCGAGTTTTCCTTCGGGTACTTCAAGGGGCAGTGAAATCATATTCATGCCTCGTTCGGCCATGCGTTGGCTAAGCCAGTCTGGAGATCGGGCGTAGATGATCGGATCACCTAACAAGGGGTACAGCCGGGTTCTGCCATTTAAGTTGATGTGCATGAGGGCGAGCGATTAAGGGTTAAAAAGGATCTGAGGCCTGATTGAATCATGACAACGAAGCCGCGTCACTTAAGGTGCGGTGGCGGGCAGATCTTGCCTCGCTGAAGGCAGCCGATAAGGCCTCAGTTGCGAGCAAATCCTTAGGCGGGAGCCGGTGATGCCCTTAAATAATGGGAAGGGGACCGGTAGGGCGGCAGGATGTTCGACTCGATCCAATCGTCTGAGTCATCCCGGGGCAGTGTCAGCGCAGGTTCGCCCTTGCAACTGATTCGATACAATAAACGGGCGTCTTCGGGTCGATTGATGATGCGTTTAGCTGGCGGTGCATTGTGCAACGTCGAGAAATTACTCCAAATGGTCACGTCCCCGGGCGCATGAGCATGATCGTAGCGATACTTAGGGTGGAGCACATGGCGTTCGAGATCATCGAGAAACTCGCGTGACGCACGGTCTGAAAGGCCGTCGACTTCAACGGGTGCGATATTCTTCCCCCGCGAGGCCCAGACCGGGCTGTGCAGAGACAACCGGCCAGTTCGAGGGTTGGTATAAACCAGTGGAATCAACCAGCCTGGGTCGCCAATGCGCAGGCGCCGTCTGACCATCACCTGTCTGAGTTCCGCTTGCTGCTCTGTTGGAAGATCAGCAAATGCCGCTGCAGTATCCGCATAGGCTGTTTCGCCATTAAGGGGCAGATTTAGCCTGCGTTGGGTGAGTTCGTCACCTGATTCAGGGTGGTAAAAGCCTTCAGTTGGGTGAACATCGGGAACCCAGGACCCATTTTCCGCGTCCCGCGTCGTGGGGACGCCTTGAACATAAAACATGCTGGTTGAGAGGGGCTCTGGCTCGAACTCGATATCCGTGTGCCAATGTAGGCCACTCGCCAACATTTCCGTCTTGTCCCGCCCGCTGCCGGGCAGATTGGTCACCACATAAACGGCCGGGCTATCTGCATCTTCAGTGCAGGTAATGGCGTCAGGAAATGCGTTGTTGCACAGCGTCGTCGTCTGCTTCGCGACAGGGAGGCGTCGTAAAGGTTCTCCGTCACGTTGGTAGGTCGCATAGTTTTCATAATTTTTCGGATGTGGAATGGGCGCGCCGTAATGATTGGCCAATCGCTCAAGATCCCGAACTCGAAAGGTGTGTTGGTCCTGCCGAGGAAAAGAAATGATGTTGAAAGCATCGAGTAGCGCGATCAGTAACCGTGCTTGCGGTGCCGACAGGGGCTGCGTGAGATCAATGCCCGTGATGCGTCGTCCCATCCGGTCGATAGATGACAGGGGGGATATCACCACGTGGGGTCCAAAGAGTTCTGCGCACTGGCTGGCGAGCTCGTCGTCGCTAAAAGGGCTTAATGGATGGGTTGTCATGGTTTGACTTAACACGTGCGTTCGACATCGATTCTAAGCAAAAGTCACTTTGGGGCGCCAATCTCAGTCGGCTGATCGCGGTTAAAAGGGATATCACCATCGCTCAGTGAGATGACTCGATCGGCATTCCGGGGTTCTCTCCAGCGTGAAGTTGATCGATTCAGATGCTGAATGGCCGGCGACGATAAGGCGCCAGGCGCGTGACCATCGTCAGAAACGGCTCAGGCCGGGTTGGCAGCGCCCCGCGGCAGCTTTTTATCGAGGCTTAGCCTATTATCCGTCGTTGGATTTGGGGCAGGCTGAAACCTGGCCATGAGCATTCGCTTGCCTTGATCGCAAGCATTAGATGTAAGAGGAAACGATGAATCAAACAGCAGTCAACTTTGATCAATTAGTACGCGCTCGCCGCTCCGTGCGCGGGTTCAGCCAAACCCCGGTGGCAAAGGAAACGCTAACCGCCATTTTTGAAACGGCCCGATGGGCGCCGTCGGGGACGAATATTCAGCCCTGGAAAGTTTTCGTAGCCTCGGGCTCGGCTTGCGATCAGATTCGCGCCGAATTTCTGCGTCGATTTGACGCGGGTGAATCTGCAAATACTGATCATCGAGGAGATGGCAAAATCGGCGAGGTGTTCAAGGATCGTCGGCGTGCGTGTGCCAAGGTGCTTTACGATGCCATGTCCATTGAATGGGAGGATCGAGAGGGACGGGGTAGAGCCGCGCGTCGGAACTTCGAATTCTTTGACGCACCCCATGTTGCCTTCATCGGAATGGATGAAGCTTTTGGTATGCAGAGTGCGTCTGACGTGGGCATGTTTGCGCAAACATTGATGTTGGCGATGACCGCCCATGGCGTGGCCTCCTGCGCCCAAGGCACATTGCGCAACTACCCAGACTTCGTTCGGGAATTCTTTAGCATTCCGGAAGAGACGAAGATTCTCTTCGGCATCAGTTTTGGTTACGAGGCAGAGGGCATCCCCGCAAATGAAGCTCGGACGGAGCGTGCTGAGGTTGATGAATTTGTCCAGTTTGTTTCTTGAGTCGCGTCGCGCTGCAC
>CAYZUV010000287.1:0-3062 GCA_964481245.1 uncultured Pseudomonadales bacterium | reverse complement strand
GCCTACCTATGCCTACCTATGCCTACCTATGCCTACCTATGCCTACCTATGCCTAGTTGTGCCTGATGGTGCTTGGCATGGGTGCTAGCTTGCGGTGATGACAAAAAGAGCGTGATCAAAGGCGAGGGTTCCAGCCGCACGCGAAACCAATAGGCGCGACGGTCCAGTGGCAACGGTATTATCGATTCGCATGCCCTAGGAATAGAGAGACGAATGAGAGGATGAGGCTTATAGTGGAGCAATTATTCGAGCAATGATTTGCTGCAACAATCAGCGCATCAGATGGTGCTGCGATAGAGAATACGAGTGCTGACAACAAGGGAGAGGACCATGCAAGAAGACCTAAAATCAATCAACAGATCCGCACAGGATCAATGGCCGCTCGGGTGGGTTTGTTTAGCGGGCGCCATACTCTTTGCGATGGTGGGGTGCTCTGAGTCGAATCAAGCGCCGGAAGGACAATCGGATGCCGGCGTACCGGTGGTTGCTATGGAGCGTCATTCCTCGCCTTACACATCAAGCGCTTGCTCTAATGAGTTTGTGATGAAGACCGTCTGCGGGTTTAGAAATCCAGAAGACATCTTGCCATTGCCTGGAGATCGCGATGTCCTCATTAGCGAGATGGGCGCATTTATGACAGATGCCCCAGGCAGGTTATCGGTGTTCGATCAGGAATCGGAATTGATCGAGCCATTAGTCATGCAGGTCGCTGAATCCAATCGCTTGTGGGGAGACGTGGCTTGTCCCATGCCAGATGCTGCATTGTTCAGCCCTCATGGTATCGATTTAGTGACGGATAACTCCGATCAATTGCGATTGTTGGTGGTGAATCATGGCGGTCGAGAGTCGGTCGAAATGTTTGAAATGACCGAGGGGGCGATGGGTTGGCAGGCGACGTGGCGAGGCTGCGCGCTTCCCCCAGGGGATCCCTTCATTAACGATGTCTCGGGTCTAAAAGACGGGAGCTTTCTCGTGACGCACATGTGGGATAAGCACCTTCCTTTTGAAGAAGTCGCGCGGAAATTGACCTCGGGCGAATTCACGGGTTGGGTGTGGCGTTGGTCTGAGGCAAGTGGGTTTTCGAAGTTAGGGGGATCTACTGAATTAATGCCTAATGGGATCGTATTGTCTGCAGACGAGCAGTTTGCCTACGTGAATATCTACATGGGCAACAAAACGATCAAGGTGGATCTCAGCGCAGAAGAGAAGGTGGGTGAATTTTCGGTGCGGCAACCAGATAACATCACGCGCGACGAAGCGGGTGCACTCTGGGTCGCGTCCCATCAACATGACCCACTCGGGCAAAACTGTGACGGGGTAGAGGAAGCCGCCTGTTTATTGCCGTTCCGTGTCGTGCGCGCCGATCCAGACACCCTTGAAACGAGCGTGGTGATTGATCATTCCGGCGAACCCATGGGTTATGCAACGGTTGCGACTAAGATTGGTGATCGGTTGTTCATGGGCAGTGCGCACGGTGATCGTATCGCGATCCATCCACTGAATTGATGAGGTCGATGGGTTGTTAGCCGCATCGTAATCACTGCGCGCACAGGTGCCAGGCTGAGCGAACGCGCAGCCAAGTAAGGCGGCGCCCTTCGACAGCCAGTTCGTTGTTTCCGAAGCGCGCGTGGTCATCCTATTGGCGATTCATAGGAACGTCGCGAACTGCTCGACTGCAAAGCGCTCGCTCACCAACGTATTCACCGGTGCGGTGGTGTCGGGCTCGCCGATAGCGACTCCGCAAAAAAGCATCAGCTCTGGGTCAGCCCCAACGAATTCAGACACCGTCTCCGCGCGATTCGCCCAGGCTTCTTGGGCACAGGTGCCCAGACCAGCTTCGGTCGCGAGCAGCATGAAGGTTTGCAAGAACATACCGAGATCAGACCACTGGGGTGGGCCCATCTGACGGTCGACAAAACAGAAAATACTGGCCGGGGCCCCAAAGAAATCAAAATTTTCTGCTAAACGCCGCAGACGGGCGGGTTTGTCGTCTCGAGGAATACCCAGCAGCGCGTACATTTGCTCCCCGACTTCGAATCGAGCGCTGCGGTAAGGATCCTTCAGTCCATCTGGGTAGATGGCATAGGCCGCAGGTTCAGGTGCTCTCTTTTCCTTAAGCACGGCTTTGAAACGCGTCATCGCATCGCCATTGATGACATAGACTCGCCAGGGTTGAACGTTGCCGCCAGAAGGGGCACGAGCAGCCTTTTCCAGGAGGGTTGCAATGACTTCGGAGCTAATAGGTGTATCAGTAAACGCACGGATGGACTTGCGCGTAGAGACGGCATCGCTGACATTCATAAGCTATCCTGAGTCGCTTGGGTGCGGGCGAAGATGCTATCACATGCCTCATGGCTTGCGGTGCGAGCGGATGCATCGAATTGCTTAGTTAGGTACCGACTGACGTAAGGAAAGCTTGCGAGCACGGATTATCTAAACGTGATACCGGCTGCGCGAGCCTTCTCGACTCAGAGGACCGCCATAATCCACCGCAAGGCCACCATGCCAATGGGCTCAAGTGAGTCTGGTCACGCTTTGAAGCGCTGAACAAACCCTTCATTCAATTGGGTGCTCAAAGGCTCACACCCGAATCGCAGAGCCAGGCCAGCGCTTGAATTAGATAGGGAGAGGCGCACCCTCTTTAACATCTTCCATCACAACGTAGGTTCTAGAGTCACTGACGCCAGGTAGCGTGAGCAGGGTTTCGCCTAAGAGCGCGCGATAGGCGCTCATATCTGCAACTCGAGCCTTGATGAGGTAGTCGAAATTTCCAGACACAAGATGGCACTCCAAGACCTGAGGTAAGGTAATCACGGCGTTTTTGAACGCGTCAAAGATGTCTGAGGAGGTTCGCGTAAGGGTGATCTCGACAAATACGAGCAGCCCCAGATTCAGCGACGAAGGGTTGATCTTGGTCTCATAGCCCTGAATGATGCCAGCCGCTTCGAGTGCTCTGACCCGCTCTTTACAGGGCGTCACGCTCAGGCCGATCTCCGCAGCCAGCGCCGTGTGGGTAATTCGCGCGTTGTTTTGAAGTGCTCGAAGAATCGACAGATCGATGC
>CAYZUV010000286.1:0-3063 GCA_964481245.1 uncultured Pseudomonadales bacterium | reverse complement strand
GTCATCCAAGGGTTTAAAGGGTCTCTGGCTTGGCGCTCATAGAGCGATTTCACCCATTCAGGGACAATCCTTGAAAGAGCCCTTAATCATTGAGCCGCAAGCGATCGGGTGAAAGTCCCCCTACTCCGCAGTTATGAAGCAACCCAGGATACACATCGGCACTGCCCCGCTACCCACAACGAGTCGCGAGCCCGTCGGCGACTACGTCACGCGAGAAGGTGAACCCTTCTATCGAATCAGTGATGTCGACGCCATGCCCGAGTTCTTCATGAGCCTGGTGAGCCAATCAGATCATTGGCTATTCACGACATCGCGAGGCGGAATCACCGCGGGCAGGGCCAATGCCGAACAGGCACTCTTCCCTTACTACACAGAAGATAAGATCCGTGACGGCGCCGCCTTCACAGGTTCTCGAACCGCACTGCTGATCGAACGTGGTGACACCACCTACCTCTGGGAGCCTCTACACCCGCTATCCAGTCCCGTCTACCGAACGCGTCAGACGCTCGAGAAGAGTCAGCTCGGCCACATCATCATCTTCCGGGAAGAGAACCTAGATCTCGACATCACGTTTGAATACGCATTGAGAACCAGTGATTGTTTCGGCTTTATTAAGACCGCCCAAGTCATCAATCAAGGGGACAGCAGCGTTCAGATCGACATACTGGACGGACTTGAGAACCTTCTGCCCTTCGGCGCCACCACGCAAACGCAAAACGAACTGAGTTGTCTGCTGGATGCCTATAAGCGATCCGAACTGGACCCAAGCACAGGCCTTGGCATCTATACCATGAGTTCGACACTGTCGGACCGAGCCGAACCCAGCGAAGCCTTGTCTGCGACCACGGTTTGGTCAACAGGCCTTGTGCATCCAAAGGTGCTTTTGTCATCAAGCCAGATTCGCGCCTTCCAGCAAGGCGCTCCACTCGAATCTGAGCTGGATATTCGAGGGCAGCGAGGCGCGTACTTCGTCAATGCCTCAATCGAGCTTTCAGCTAGCGCTGCTCATCAATGGCATTTGGTCGCAGAGGTGAATCAAAGCGCCGCAAAAACGCACGATCTAAGGCACTATCTGCAAACTTCTGCGACCCTCGCGCAGGATCTTGAAGCCAGCGCCGCGTCCGATTGCAGAAAGTTTCGAGAACTGATGGCATCCGCCGATGGTTACCAGACGACGGGGGACCGATCCGGCGCGTCACATCACACAGCAAATGTTCTTTTTAACCTCCTTCGAGGCGGCGCATTTGCCAGCGGTTACCACATCACCACGTCGCACTTCCTGGCATTTTGTCGAGCCCGGAATCCCCGAGCGCTTGAGGCTTACCAGACGTCTTTGGCTGATTTGCCGAACGCTCTGTCGCTTTCTGAGCTGATGGCCTGGAGCAGGAGGACCCAATCATCAGACCTCCTTCGGCTAACTTACGAATACCTACCGATGTCATTTAGTCGTCGCCATGGTGACCCATCGCGTCCCTGGAATCAGTTCAACATCCAGGTCCGAAACCCCGACGGCAGCGAGCGGCTGTACTATGAGGGTAACTGGCGAGATATCTTCCAAAATTGGGAAGCGGCTGCACTGTCGTACCCGGAATACATTGAGAGCATGATCGCTAAATTTCTCAATGCCTCGACCGCTGATGGATACAACCCTTACCGGCTGACCTCCGAAGGCATCGATTGGGAAACGCCAAACCCAGACGATCCTTGGGCCAACATTGGCTATTGGGGCGATCATCAAATCATTTACTTGGTTAAGCTGCTTGAGTTGTCGCTGAAGTTGCACCCCAAGGCACTCCGATCGCTGCTGGTTGAGCCCATTTTTAGCTACGCAAACGTGCCCTACCGCATTCGGTCTTATGAGACGCTCCTAAAAGATCCCCGAAACAGCATCGAATTCCTGTCTGGCTTGAATCAACAGATCAGTGACAATGTGACACAGCTTGGCACCGATCAACGGTTGATCACGGATGAATCAGGCCAGGTGATCCACGTCAACATGGTCGAAAAACTCTTGGTACCGGTGCTGGCAAAGTTGTCCAACTTTGTGCCGGAAGCCGGTATTTGGCTCAATACGCAACGCCCAGAATGGAACGATGCTAATAACGCACTTGCCGGCTTTGGGGCTTCCGTAGTCACGCTTTGCTATTTGCATCGCCATTTATTGCTACTCGAAGAGCTGTTGGCATCTGCAGAGCCCGATGCGATTCCTATCGATCGGCACGTGGCCACCTTTTTCGAGGAAATGAACGAACTGATTGAGACGCAACACGATGCATTAACGTGTTCCGTCACCGACGTTACGAGGCGCCAGGTTCAGGATCAGTTGGGTCTGATCGGTAGTCGATACCGAGAAAGGCTTGAAACTTCAGGTTTAACAGGACAAACCACACCTGTAAAAAAAGATCGCATCATCCTTTTTCTGGCTCGAAGTCGATCCGTCATCGCTCAAAGCATCAGAGCCAACCGCCGGGCAGACGGACTTTATCATGCCTATAATCTGCTGAAATTTGGCGCTTCTGAAACGCATGTCGAACCCCTCTACGAGATGCTCGAGGGACAAGTTGCGGTGCTCAGTTCCCGACTTTTAACGGCTGACGAGGCACTGACCGTACTAGAAGCGCTGAGACGCTCACCCATTTTCGACCCGCGCAGAAACAGTTATCAACTGTACCCAGATCGAACGTTGACTCCTTTCCTGCAAAAAAACACGATAGATCAAGACCAAGTGTCTCAGTCGAGGCTCTTGAAGACGCTTTTCGAGTCGGGATCCAACCCCATCCTCGAGAAAGACGTGCTGGGCCATTTCCATTTCAACGGCGCTTTTAGAAACGTCGAGTCTCTGCGTGAAGCGCTTTCGCAACTCGAAGGTGAAGAGCACCAAGCGCTTGCTCGTGTGGAATCCGATCTGCTCGAATCCTTGTTCGAGGCGACCTTTCAGCATCATCGTTTCACCGGTCGCTCCGGCGGGATGTATGCCTACGAAGGTCTAGGATCCATCTACTGGCATATGGTCGGTAAGCTGATGCTCGCTGTGGCTGAAAATATTGTTTGGGCGACCGAGCA
>CAYZUV010000285.1:0-3083 GCA_964481245.1 uncultured Pseudomonadales bacterium | reverse complement strand
CGCAAAGGCGCAAAGGCGTAAAGACTCAAAGACATAACGGCTGGCGCTTAAGGGGCAGTCATGGAATGTATCGGACGTGTCGCTATCGCAATGCGCATCGTTTAGATTGCGTTCTTCAGCGAAGAAAAAATCAAGAGGTTTAGCCACGTATTCAATGGCGCGGCTCCAAGACGGTGAAACTAAAACAGACGGCGAAATGAATAGTTTAGAGAGAGGTCATCATGAAACTACAAGACACCATTGCAATAGTCACAGGCTCCTCCTCGGGTGTGGGTGCAGCCACCGCTCGTCAAATTGCGGCAGCGGGCGGCAAGGTCGTCGTCAATTACGCCAGTAAAGAGGCGGCAGCGCATCAAGTCGCCGAAGAGTGTCGTGCTCTGGGCGGCCAGGCGGTGGTCTGTCAGGGTGATGTGAGCGATGACTCAGCATGTCAGAAACTGGTCGCTGTAGCCTTGGATGCTTTTGGCGGGCTCAATTGTTTGGTCAATAACGCGGGTACAACCAAATTCAACGCGCATGAGAATTTGGCGGGCTTGACCGATGCTGACTTCTACCGAATTTATGGGGTTAACGTGGTGGGACCTTATCAAATGGTCCGGGCAGCGGAATCGGCGCTTCGAGCAGCCAAAGAGTCTGTGGTCGTCAATGTCGCTTCCATCGCTGGTGTTCGAGGCGTTGGCTCATCGATAGCGTATGCTGCGTCAAAGGGTGCGCTGATTACGATGACGCAATCCCTGGCTCGTGTGATGGGCCCTGAGGTTCGGGTCAATGCAGTTTGCCCAGGATTCATCGAAGGTGATTGGCTCGCTGAGGGCATGGGGCAAGATGTCTATGATCGGTCTCTTGCGAGTCTGAGAGCCAGGACCCCCCTGCAGACGGTGTGTACGCCTGAAACGGTGGCTGATTCCATTGTGGGCTTTATCACGGCTCATGGCGTGGTCACGGGTCAACACTTGGTGCTGGATGGAGGGCATCTGCTCCTTTAACGCTCGGCCGCCATGAAGGGCCCTGTAGAGAGGTGTTGAAAGGGCCGCTCTTGCGACCTTAGTGAAAAGCTGTGTTGGGAAAAAGAGGGGTTTAGACGGTCTCGTCAATATTCTGGCCTACGCGCTGCCAGTCTCGATCCTCTGAGAGCATGATGGTCGCGTTAGGCCCCCGATCTTTTCCCGAAACCCCTTTGTCATTGCCTCGATCCCGAACGACTTGATAAGTTTCAGCAGAGGAATTCGCTTGGCGCATGGCGGGTGCCTGGGCGTCGATATTGGTACTCACAGGGGGCATGACCTTCCCGCTCTCCGGCGTGGTGGTCAAGGGGCTCTGAGCAGACATTCCCTCGAGCTTGGGCGCGATGCGATCCATCGCGGGCGATGCCATCGAGACAGGGTATGGGCTACTTGCAACGTTCATTTGGCAAGTGTAAGGCAATTTCATCAAGAACCAAAGATGAGTAAACCCAACCGAACTGTTCTTTATGATTCACCGCGACGCACCTACTAACTCCAGTCTGGCTCGTCTAAATGAAGCAGCGCTAAGCTTTGTTGCCAAAGTGTCTCTTGAAGGTGCTCGTCTATCGCCGATTCGGCCGGTGCCTTCAGCTTGCATTGATCATAGTAGCGGCCAGACACACCCTCGAGACTGGGGTCACTCGCAAGCATAATCGTGGTCTCGGCGCCTTTCTCAGGCGAGATGAAGATTAATCCAATCAGTTTCCTCACGATCCACGGCAGGTCGCGCACGATATCGGTTCGTACTCCGCCCGGATGCAGGACGTTCGAGGTGATGGCGCCGCCTCTCAGTCGTCTCGACAGTGCCAATGCAAAGAGCACATTGGCCAGTTTCGATTGATTGTAGGCTGCTTGCGCTTTGTATTTTGAAATATCGGTGAAGCTGGTTGGGTCGATCACGCCCTGTTTATGCAGCATGGAGGCAACCGTGATCACCCGTGCCGTCGGCGCGGCTCGGAGCTGAGGCATGAGACCGAGTGTCAGCTTCATATGCGCCAGATGATTGACCCCGAATTGCTGCTCAAATCCATCGCTGGTCAGTTGGCCCTTCATGGGAAAACAACCGGCGTTGTTGATAAGAACATCGATGGAGGGCGAAAGGCGCGTGGTTTCATCGATGAGGTGATCGACACTCGAGAGTGATGTGAGGTCGACCGTCAGATGGCTACAAGGTGTTGCGGCCGTTTCATTGATCAGCGCCAAAGCGGCGTCAGTCTTGGCACCGTCGCGTCCTGCGATCAACACGCGGGCACCAGAGGCGGCAAGCACCTTCGCAGTCACGAGCCCGATACCACTGTTGCCGCCGGTAATGAGAACACACTTGCCACTCATATGGGTTGTTGATTCAGTCATTCGAGGGCTCCTTGCCGTTTAGGGGAGATTGACGTTCTAGCCTTGATTTCACTATGTTGCACGATCAATCAACGAATTCGAAGAGTGAGACCCATGCCGAAATTATCAACCCAAGAGCAAGCGGAATTTCTTGCAACGCCTGGCATCCTCATGCGGATCGCAGTGGTGGATGCGAATGGCGGGCCTACCGTCACGCCCATCTGGTTCTTGCATCAGGACGGTGACATTCTCTTCACGCCTCGGTTGAAGTCGGCTTGGTATAAGCGAATCCAGAATGACGCTCGGGTCGCTCTGTGTATTGATGAGGATCGCTTACCCTACAGAAAAGTGTTGGTTGAGGGGGAAGCAACTCTTGTGCACGCGCCCGGAAAGGATGATGCCTGGCGCAGCCAATATTTAGCGATGGCGGCTAAGTATGTGGGTGAAGACGGGGCTCGTCGATATGTTGAGAATACGATCAATGAGCCGAGAGCTTTGCTTAAAGTGTCGCTGGCTTCGGCGAAGGTTTCGACTTGGCGAATGCCAGAGGAGGGCGAACCCCAGATGGGTATTTGGGCGAGTCGTTACTACCAGCCAGAAACCCGATTTTAGCCAGTTGCGGTTAAGGCGTTGAAGGGGACGTTCGCCCCACTCAATTTTGAATCAGAGCCCGCCCCTGAGCGCTTGAAGTTTTTGCTGAAGGCTCCGGATGCCATAAATGGAAAGAGGTGTGATGAGTTTTGGCTA
>CAYZUV010000284.1:0-3086 GCA_964481245.1 uncultured Pseudomonadales bacterium | reverse complement strand
TTGAGCAAGCCGCGCTCGCTTTTGAAATCTGGTTCGGTCAGCAGCCCTCAACCTTAGCACTGCGTCGGGCAGAGGGCCTTGAGGCCAGAGCATAGAGAACGTGTCACGGTTATTAGATCAACGTTATCCAATGGCAGGACGGATGGCTCATCGGATGAGGGCTTCGTTTCTCTTGGTTGCCCGCTTTGTGTGTTGAAGGGCTCGTTTGAGCCGACGACAAGATTTAGGATCTGGATAAACCATAGAAACAGAGTGCTGAGGGATGAAGATGTCTCTCTACCGCTCTGAGGAGTGCAGAGGCAATGACCAATCCGCTTTTGATCCAAGGGGACTTCCCTCGCTTTGATGAAATCTCAGCGACGCATGTGGTGCCCGCGATTACTGAAATTCTGGCGAGTAATCGCGACGCACTCGACCGAATCAAGGGCTTGCCAGAGGCCTCGATGACCGTCGACCTTCTGCTTGAGCTCGAAGCATTGGATGCGCGTTTGAATGATGCGTGGAATCCGGTGGAACATCTGAATGCTGTGGTCAACAGTGAACCGCTTCGGGAGGGATATAACGAGGCACGAAAGCTGATCACGGATTACCAGACCGAGCTGGGTCAAGACGAAGCCCTTTTTGGCGTCTATCGGCACCTGCAAGCCAAAGGGCGCGACCTGGGTCTCACCCAGGATCAAAGAAAAAGTGTGGAAAACGCGGTAAGGGAGTTTGAACTTTCAGGCGTGGGTCTAGCTGGACAGGATCGCGAAAGGTATGCAGCCCTTAAGTCACAGCTCAGCGAGCAAACGAGCCGGTTTTCAGAAAACGTGCTGGACGCCACCGATCACTGGAAGCGAGTGATTGAGGACGGTGAAATGCTCGCGGGACTTCCAGAATCGGCACTTCAGATGCTGTTTGAAGCTGCCGAGAGGGAGGGTTTGCAGGGCTATCTTCTAACACTGGATGCGCCGTCTTACCTCGCAGTCATGAAATTTTGTGAAAACCGCGAAGTGCGCCGCGAGGTTTACGAGGCCTTTGTCACTCGAGCGTCGGATGTTGGCCCAGACGCGGGGCGATTCGATAACAGCGAGCTCATGGCACAGATTGTTGAAGGGCGAGAAAAGGTCGCGGCCCTCTTGGGCTTCGCCCACTTCTCTGAATATAGTCTCGCGACCAAGATGGCGGAATCTCCAGACGCTGTGCTGACCTTTTTGCGCGATTTAGCACAGGTTTCATTGCCCACCGCGCGGGATGAAATGCGGTCGCTTGAAGCGTTTGCAAAGGCGCATCTTGGTCTGAGTGAGCTTTCTGCCTGGGATATCCCCTTTGCTTCCGAGCGTCAGCGTCAACAAACCTTCGATTTGTCAGAAGATGCATTAAAGGCCTACTTCCCTTCAGATCACGTGATCAACGGCATGTTTGACATCGTGTCCAGAGTGTTTGGTGTGTCGATCGCGCCTTGCGGGGATATCGCGACTTGGCACCCGGATGTCACGACTTACCAAGTCAAGAGGGACGGAGAGACCATCGCGTTTTTTTACATGGATCTTTATGCCAGGCCGAAAAAACGTGGCGGCGCATGGATGGCGGATTGTCGAAATCGTAGACTCACGCCCGAAGGCGTGCTTCAGCGCCCAGTGGCGTTTCTGACATGCAATTTTTCGCCCGGTGTCGCTGGCAAGCCCTCACTACTTAGCCATGATGAGGTCGTGACTTTGTTTCACGAGTTTGGCCACGGATTGCATCATATGCTGACCAAGGTCGAATGTTCGGGCGTGTCAGGCATTAATGGGGTGGCGTGGGACGCCGTTGAGCTGCCAAGCCAATTCCTTGAAAACTGGTGTTGGGACCGTGAGGCTATTGCGCTCATTTCAAGACATGTGAAGACGCACGAGCCGTTGCCCGACGCCCAGCTCGATCGACTGTTGGCGGCGAAGAATTATCAGGCAGGCATGCACATGGTGAGACAGCTTGAATTCGCCCTTTTTGACTTCAGACTGCATCACGAGGGGTGCGGCGAGGGCAATATCCAGGCCCTACTCGACGACGTGAGGCAAGAGGTTGCTGTCGTGCCAGCACCTTCGTTTAACCGATTTCAGCATGGGTTTAACCATATTTTCAGTGACTTTGTCGGCTATGCGGCGGGTTACTACAGCTACAAATGGGCAGAAGTTCTTTCCGCCGATGCATTCTCCGCGTTCAAAGCAACCAGCGCCTTTGATCGCCAAGTAGGCGAACGTTTTCTTGAATCTATTTTGGAGAAGGGTGGTAGTGACGATGCGATGAACTTGTTTGAAGCGTTTATGGGCAGGCCACCTAAAATTGACGCACTTCTTGAGCAAGAGGGAATCCAGCGAGCATGAATCGGCGTTTTATTTCTGGCGCGTTGTGCCCGTCGTGCGGAGAAGCCGATGCGCTTTTTATGCGTGTTGGAGAATCTCGAGATCGCGTTCGATGTGCTGCGTGTGATTATGTGGATGAGCGTCCAGAGCTTGCGCAAGAGGATACAGATCCTCGCCATCCTGCACCTCGACCCGAACCGCCCGGGGTGTTTTGGCGAGGCAAAAATTGAGGCGAGGCGAGCACTTGGCAAAGGCATCGTGTTAACCACGTGTTTTATCTAGGCGCACCAGGCTAAATCATGGTCTCTCTTCGAAACCTATTTTTTGCGGCATCGATTGGATTCGCGATTCGATCAAGCTGGCGAAACTCAGTGGATGACTGGCACGTGACTCGCGTCCTGGTCAAAGACACGGCCGCAGATGGACGAAGTAGCGAGGGCAGGCGCCCTTCCAAGCGCTGGGAGCCGTCCATAATCATCGCCCCGCAAGCAGCGCCGGCACTGAGCTGGATACCTTAAAATTGTCAGCAGGGGCATCAGTACTCACCCCCAAAGGGGTGCTTGAAGCTCTCGGGTTCTTTGGAAGCCCCTTCAGTCGACAGCACCCTGGTCCTGGGTACCCATGTTGATCGTGGCGTTGATAGATTTTAAAAAGGTCATTCTTGGCGCTGGCAGTGCAATTTGACCGCGCTGTCTGGTTGCTCAAATATCCTCGCTGATGGAGGCCAATAAAGCGCGTAGATTCAATGATCTGGGCGTGCAA
>CAYZUV010000283.1:0-3104 GCA_964481245.1 uncultured Pseudomonadales bacterium | reverse complement strand
CCTACATCACGGATGATCACCATATCGAACTGACCGGTTTCAGTGACAAGGCCGACTATGTAGAAGACCTCTACAACTATGAGTTTAATGAAGACGAGGACGGGAAGGTCACCGATGCGCTGGGGGATTATTTCGGCTCAACTATCTACAGCCGTGGTGGCGACAACTGGATCGCGACCTACACAGGTCGATTCGGTGACAATGTTGAGTTGTCGGTAAGCTATGGCGAAAACGAGGCGAATCGAACGACGCTCGGTTCAACCGATACGATTCCGGTCGTGTACGAGGTAGTTTTTGATCCAGAATACGCATTCAACTTGCTCGGGGTGTCGCCCTTCGCTTTAGTTGAAGTGGGCGACGATAAGCGCGAAATGCTGCGCGGTAATCTTTCGTTTGACATCGGCGATCACGTCCTTGAAGTGGGTCTGGACAGTGAAGTCAACACAGCCGTAAATGCCTCACAATTTCCTGGTGGTTATTACTTCTTAAGAGACCCGTCCGGCTTGTATGCGGCGCTCGCTTTGGGCAAAGACTGGTCGGACCCCGAAAACCCAACACCGAACGTTCGTCGTCGTGAATATCGTATTGGTGGGTCATTTGATACTGAGTCTGATGCGTATTACATCCAAGACACTTGGTATGTGAATGATCGTCTGACTTTGGAGCTGGGTGTGCGAAGCGAGTCTTTCGCTAACCTTAACTCCAACGGCGCGCCGTTCGTTGAGATCGATGATCAGATTGCACCGAGATTCTCAGCTGTATTTGATCCACGTGGCGATGGCAAGTCAAAGATCTTCGGGTCTTGGGGCCGCTATTATCTGCCGGTCGCAGCGAACACCAACATTCGCCTGTCAGGGGGTGAGACATACATCCACACCTTCTATGCTTGGGATGGCGTCAGCGCGGATCAATACGACGTACCGACCAACTTGGGCGCGGTTCTTGATGTCGACACGTTTGCTGATGGTGATGTACCCGACACCCGTGCCGTAACTGACGAAAACATCGAACCGATGTACCAAGAAGAAATGGTACTGGGTTATGAGATGGTCACCGACTCGGGTTGGAACTTGGGCGTCAAAGGCATGATGCGTGACCTTAAAGTGTCTATCGAGGACGTGGCAATCGACGCCGGTGTGATTCGTTATTACAACCAAACAGGGACTTGGAACGCAGATTTGGTTGGTGGCGATTCGGTTGAGGACGTTTACGATGGTTTCCACGCTTATGTCTTGACCAACCCTGGTAATGACATGCGGATCTATATTCCTGAGATGGATGAAACCATCGATCTTAGCTCTGAGATTCTGCAGTACCCGAATGCAAGCCGTAAGTATCGAGCGCTCGAGTTCACGGCCAGCAAAATGGCCGAAAATTGGTTCCTGAGTGGGTCTTACACGCTGGCGTCCTCAAAGGGTAACAACGAGGGTTACGTCCGTTCTGACAATGGTCAGGACGATGCCGGTCTGACCACGAACTTTGACCAGCCTGGATTGACCGATTATGGATACGGTGAATTGCCGAACCATCGTCGCCACACGCTGAAGCTTTATGGGTTTTATCGGTTTGCTGAAGCAGGTAACGGTTCGCTGCGACTCGGCTTCAACTCAAGCTGGCTTTCTGGACGTCCGAAGAATTGCTTCGGTACGCACCCTACGGATGACTTTGCAGCACTGTATGGCGACGAGTCGTTCTTCTGTGATGGCGAGCCTACGCCTCGTGGGTCGCTGGGAGAAACGTCTGATGTATTCCGTTTTGACGTGAATGCGCAGTACACCTTCGCGATGGGAGACAGTGCGCTGAAAGTATCTTTCGATATCTTCAACCTGTTTAACCTGCAGAAGCCGACGGAAGTCAACGAAAGTGAGCCTTTGGGCGGCGCTAATCCTTACTCAGGGTTGACCACGTCTTACCAAGCGCCTCGGCAGTATCGTGTGTCGATGCGTTGGTCGCTATAAGCAGCTGATGCTCATAAGAAAAGGCCTCGGAAGAGGCCTTTTTTTTGAGTTAGAGAAAGCGTTTCTCTAGGCTTTTTAGCTTGTAGAGGAATGCTGAGCTGATCCGTCGCGTGCCTCAGACCCAAACAGCCTCCCTAGGAAAGCAAGTTTGCTGGGTTCGTCAGGAAAGGTGGCAAGAGCGCTTTGGGTGGGCTCTGGAACTTGCGGGTTGCTCGGCAGATACAGTCGATGAGTCAATTAGCGATGAATCAGAGATCCCAGGAATGTTCTGCAACTTGGGTCGCCAGGCTTGGTGAGGGGCCGTGGATAAGGTATAACACTCTTTTGGAAAAACAAGCAGGTTTGACGGTTATGGCGAAGACAACAGATCACGAAATTGTTTCGATTTACCCTTTCAACGATCAGCAAGTCGACGAAATGATGACGCACTCAATGGAATGCGTCTTGATGTGGGCAACCAAGGACTCTTGGCCCGTGGGCGTGACCCATGCGTTTGTCTGGGAAGGCGGAAAAATTTGGCTCACCTTCGCCGAGCACCGTCATCGCACCGCGGCCATCAAACGCAACCCCAAAGTCTCGGTAAACGTCAGCAGCATGGGCTATGGCCCAGGCGCCTCAGAGGCGCTGCCAAAAGGGGCCATCACCTTCAAAGGAATGGGCGAGTTCCATGATGATGAAAAAACCAAGTTCTGGTTTTATGAATTGCTCGCGAACAAATTGAACCCGGGTAATCCAGACGGCGTCGCCTATTGGAAGGATTTCTTAGATTCGCCGCTCCGAACGGTCTTGTCGGTCACCCCCGTGAAAAAAATCATGTACAACAGCAAGCTTGCTGGGGCTCACATGGCTGGGACAGTAGAAGAGAGTGAGTTGGGTGAACGCCTATCTTCCGATGCGGAACGGATGAACAAGTATCGCGCTGACAAGGGTCTGGACAACCGCTAAAGGAAAAGGCGTGAGCCTTGCATGAGCACCGAGTCATTCGGTTTCGGCTTTGGCCCGGTTGCTCAACGCCTTCCTGGTCTCTTTTGGGCGAGGGAGTGTTTGGGCTTCAGAGGGTTCGCATTATCTTGGAAGTGCCAGAATTTTGTGGGCTTAAAGACTGAATCTCTTACAGGTTCGGAGATTTGGAAGCTCAAAAGCTCA
>CAYZUV010000282.1:0-3108 GCA_964481245.1 uncultured Pseudomonadales bacterium | reverse complement strand
TAATGGCGCGAGCGTTGACTTGAGCGACTGCTCGACCTCAGCTCATGAATCCGCGCGAGAACTGAAAGTGCTCTGGCAAGACCCAGATTTTGAGTCGGGCGTTAAGAGCTTCTATTACGCTCGGGCACTCGAGAACCCGGTTTGTCGCTGGTCGACTTGGGACGCGGTGAATGCGGGCGAGGCGCCACGATCAGATATCCCTGCGACGATTCAAGAGAGAGCCTGGTCGTCGCCTGTTTGGCTTGAATAGCGGTCCCAACGTGTATCCGCTGTCACCGAGTTCAAAAGTTGACAATCATCTTGCCCGTATTAGCACCAGTAAATAGCCCGATGAAGGCTTCTGGTGCTCGCTCGATACCGTCGTAGATGGTTTCTTTGGTCTTTACGGCACCGCTCGTCACCCAATTCTCCATGTCTGCTCTGAATTGAGGCGCGAGGTGCATAAAATTACTCACGATGAATCCTCGAAGCGTAAGCCCCAGTCCGATGGCCATAGATAAATTGTTTGGTCCTGGGCGCGCCTCCGTATCGTTGTAAGTTGCGATCGCACCACACAGAGGGATGCGCCCATTTGGCCGCATGCACATAATGGCCGCTTCCAAGTGCTCGGCACCAACGTTATCAAAGTAAACATCGATGCCCTGAGGCGCAGCTTCTCGAAGCTGGTCAACGATTCGGCCATTCTTGTAATTGAACCCGCAGTCAAATCCAAGCTCGTTTTGGAGCATGGCGGCTTTGTCGTTCGAGCCAGCACTGCCGACGACTCGACAGCCTTTGAGTTTGGCAATTTGGCCAACTATGCTGCCAACGGCGCCAGCAGCACCAGAGACAAACACGGTTTCTCCTTCTTCGAGTGCGCCCACTTCAAGTAGTCCGACGTAGGCCGTCATCCCCGGCATGCCGATCGCGCCAATGTATTCAGAAGGTGCAGCGGCGATATCACCCAAACGCTCTATGCCTTGGGCGGAGGCGGTGAAGGCTTCGCGCCAACCCCAGCTGCTCGACACATAATCGCCTTCATTGAAATCAGGGTGAGCGGATGCCGTAACTTGCCCAATGCAGCCGCCTGTGAGGACCTCGCCAATCTGAAAAGGTGGCACGTAAGACTTTCGGTCATACATTCTGCCTCTCATATACGGGTCGACAGACATGCAGATATTTTTAACCTGAATTTCTCCATCTTCCGGACTTGAGACATCGATATTGATGAGTTCGAAGTCATCAGGTCTTGGCATGCCCACGGGACGTGTTTTCAGAGCAATGGCTCGGGCTTTAATCATAACGGCGTCTCTCTCGTTTCGGTTTTAGGTTGGTTTTAGAGTATTTGCTCCAGGTTGCAAAGGCCGAGAGCTCTGTCAGCAATAGATGAGGGCTCTCTTGGTCGATGTCTAACGCAGGTTAAGAGCGGTCACTAGGTGCCAACGGCCTTGGATAGGCTTGCCGTTAAAAATTCAGAGCCTTCGGCGCAATGGACAAGTGTACCCCGATAAATATTCCTGCGCTGGCGGCGAGCGAAAAATGGGTGCGAAATGACGCTGTGTTAATGCCCTGTCCGGCTATGATCGAGGCAATAAATTTGTCAGGCGCGGTGTTACATCAGAAACGAAACCGAGTGGCTCTTCATGTCAGGGCATACAGCGCCTGAGGACTACTTGGCTCTTCGAGGGTGCTTGATGCGTACCTATTGCGCTCGAACCTCAACAATCGGCCTTGTCGCTCGATCAAGGCATGCATTTTTCGATGAGTTCGGCTGTGCAGAGACTCAGTCATAAATGGGGTGAAAGGTGGAAAAGGCCGCTTCACAGAAGTCACCAGGATCGTTAAATCGCCTGTCTCTGTTTAATCCACTGATCTGAGACATGTCCTCGACAGTGAGATCAAAGTCAGTAAGAAGAAGATTGTCCCGCATTCGCCTTGGATCGATGCTCTTTACGACGATCGATGTGCCACGCTGGATTGCCCACCTCAAAACCACCTGGGCAGGTGTGCGGTTGATGCGCGTCGCGATCCGCTGCACCGTCGGATGATCGAGTACCGCTTCATTGGTCTTAGCCATCTCAAGTTCAAAATAAGACGAAGCTCCTAACGGCGAAAAGGCCGTGACGTTAAGACCGTATTGTTGCGCTAGCTGGATAAGTTTTTCTTGGGTTAGGTAAGGATGAGATTCAATTTGTAGCACCGCAGGGGGTATCAACGCATAACTCATCAAGTCATGGAGCAGGCCTGAATTGTAATTACAAACGCCAATGTGCCTCACCAGGTGACGGGCCTTGAGTCCCTCCATAGCGTGCCAAGTGACTTCTAACGGTACCTTGTCAGGTCGCATTGTTGGCTGATCCTCGGCAGGATCAAAAAGCCATTCTGGCGGATAGCGCGTCTCGAATGGTACGAATGCGAGGGCGATTGGGAAGTGCACCAGGTAAAGATCAAGGTAGTCCAGTTGAAGGTCTGACAATGTGCGGGTCAGTGCCATGGGTACATGGTCTGGACGGTGGTAAGTGTTCCAGAGCTTCGAGGTGATCCATAACGCATCGCGAGTGACGAGACCTTCGTCGATCGCCCGTTTTAGCCCTCGGCCTACTTCTTTTTCATTGCCGTAGTCACAGGCAGAATCGAAGTGGCGATAGCCAGCCTTTATTGCCTGATAGACAACGTCGGCCGCTTGATCTGGGGGAATTTTCCAGAGCCCAAAGCCTACGGTGGGCATTTGATCCATGCCAGTGACAGTCATATTGATTCCTAGTGAGGTGCTACAGTCATAAACGAATAAAAATTAATGTGCAGGCGTCAATGCTCGTGCCGACTTTAAAACCCACAAAGCGCCGGTAAGTCAAAGAATGATGACATACCCTCTGTCAGGCGCCGCGCCGCTTAACACTTCTTGGTACGCTTGGTTCATCGCCTCGGCACCTTCGAAGTGGCTGATCGAAACCCATTGGTCAACGGATGCGAGGAATTGACCCCAAGCGTCATTCATCTTTTGCTGGTAGGTTTCGGGTCCCCACTCCCTGTTGCGCTTCTGGATCTGATCTGGCGCAAAGAACATGGTGTGACGCGCGCCGGGTAAGGTGGCTGGATTTTCTCCATCTCTTGACTCCCAGTGCGTGA
>CAYZUV010000281.1:0-3112 GCA_964481245.1 uncultured Pseudomonadales bacterium | reverse complement strand
AATCCAAAAATGAGGATCGACACCACCATGCCGGGAATGAGCGCGTTCAACTCACCAAAGGCACTGATTACGAAACCCAGAACCAAGGAGCCGATGGGCGTTGAGCTCATCAGGGCAAGGGTGAAAACTGACATCAGTCGAGAGCGATATTGCGGCTCAGCGACCTCCTGCACAATCACTCGAGACATGGTGGTGGTCACGCCCATGTTGAAACCCCAGTAGGCTGCGGCAATCCAAAACCAAAAAATCGGCGGCTCGATCCAAATCAGGCTCAGCACCAATAGCCTTGTGAGTTGCATGATCAAATAGAGACGCCCCGAAAAGCGTATCGGCATGAATCTCACCAAGCCAAAATTCGCTAGGAGTGAGCCAAAGTAGAAGACCACAGAGATGTTAGCGAGAAGAAGGGCATCGCCAGCGTAGATCCGATTAACAATGAAAGGCACCGCAACAAACCATGCCCCAGCATTGAAGAAGCTCGAGACGAAATTCATGCCAATGATGTCGCGCGCGAGTTTGAACCGCCACGCATAGACCAACCCGTCTTGAATCGTTTGAATCATAGAGCGCTGGGCGCTCTCACTGCCCGATGGGTTTTTTGAGGGCAAAGGCTGACTCCCTGCCCGCAATCCAAGGAGGCAGAGTGCGCCAATGGCGAACAAAACGCTCTGCACAAGGAGGATATTGATGAGACCGAAGCGATCAATTTCGCCTGCGAGTCGAGTGCCTGCCATGGTTGCGATCGAACCAATGCCCGTGGAAACGCTGATCGCGATTTGCAGTTTCTGGCCTGCGATTTGATTCAAAATGGTATTGCGCGCTGGGTTCGAGACGCTGTTAAGCAGATTGGCTGCGAGGGCCGTCAGAATCAGGATCCAAAAACCCAGTGCATCGACATAAACGCCTGCAGCTAGCACAAGTGGTGGAACGATGCTCAGCAGATGAGATTGAATCAATAGTCGTCGGCCATCGACACGGTCCCCCATCACGCCGCCCCAAAGCATGAAGGCCAGCCCGGGGATGCCGATGATGAGCTGGGCGATGCCAACGACTTCCGGAGGTTCATGGAGGATGCCGACCAGAATCCACGTCACCAGCAGTTGTTGAATGCTGAAGCTCCCCATCCATAGCGCATTGCTGAGGTTGTACCAAGTGAGTTGATGCTGAGGCGGGTCAGACGGCACGTGAACGCTCGAGGTCAAGTGCTCGATCATAGGCTTGTTGGGGTAGCCTGGGTCAAGTCTGTGTATGCTGGCGCCATTCGGGCGTTGAACGCGAATTCCTTCGTTGTGCCGTCAATCAAGCGTCTAATAAGCCGCCGGGAGCGATCCTGTTAGGCGATGAGAAAAAAGAAGCGTATCAATCTGCCCTCTAAATGGCTCGGCGATTTTTGAGCCACGCGAGGCGCAAGGATGTAGGTCGAGTGGGGTGATGTATTGAAAACGTTTAACTCGCTTGCGTGCCGCTGATCGGTTTTATAATCGAGGAAGTTCGGTCCTGCTATTGAGGTGTATGTGTTTGATTTTGTCGTGAAATGCAGGCGAACGCCTGTGGAGCCCAGCCGGTTTTTGGCCAGTGTAGGCCGGGAAGCCCATGTCGAGTTCATTCCCGCCATGATCGTTAACGCTTTGTTTGTGGCCAACGGGCACCGCGAGAATAGCCGATTGCACTTGGTCTTTGAGCAATCCACTGACTTCAGCAGAATCCTCACGTTTGATGGGCGTGATCTTGGCGACCTGGGCGGGCTCTCCGAAGCAATGCTCCTCGGGGCGTGTGCGGATGCGTTGAGCGTTGGCGCGAGACTCACCAAAGAGGCTGAGGCGCGCGCCGCATCCGGGATCGTTGTGCGTGCCACAAGCTTTGAGAAGTGGGTGCAGGTGTTGACGACGGACACGCCAGGATATCTCTTGGACCCAAGAGGCGCGCCCATTCACGAGATGCCTCCGCTTGCGGGTGCGGTGTTCATCCTGACCGATCAGCTGGCCTTGCCAAAAAACACTCAGAAAGGGCTGATGCGCAAAGGCGTGAAGCGCCTGTCTCTTGGCTCTCAGATGCTGTTCGCCTCCCAATGCATCTCAGTGCTGCATTCTCGGCTAACACACTGAAGCGCTGTCTTCTACCCAGCCGTGAAGAAAAAATCCCTATTTTTTAGGCTCTAGGGCTAGCCGCCGGGCCACCTTTGGCGTGATAATGGGCCGTCGCGTGAGTTGATATCTAGAGCAATTTTCACGTGCTCTTTATCAAACGTTCATAGACGCGGTGTAAGGTTCGGATCCGTCAGTGGGTATGGGGAAATTCATCAACTGATCGGATCAACGATCGGGTGCGGCGTTTCTGTTGCCTCGGCCGTTAAACCTAAATAAAACAAATAAAGCAGCCAAAAGAACGAGGAATTCCTATGTTTCAACGGATAGCAGCGTGGGCGATGATCGTGCTGTTCAGCTCGGCCGTTTTCGCGGACACCGACACAACAGCAACCATGCGCGGCAGCGTCAACGCAGCCGGTGCGGAAGTCGTCATCACGTATGAACCTAATGGGCTAACGCGATCTAAATCGCTCGGTGATAGCCAGAGTTTCACCTTCTCATTTTTGCCAGTGGGAGGCCCCTATACGGTCTCCGTCAGCGCGCCTGGGTTTGAGAGTGCGGTCGTCAACGGGGTGTACTTAGCGATCTACCAGAACGACAAAATCGACATCAACCTGCTTAAGACAGGTGCCATGGAAGAAGTCGTCGTGACCGGTAAAAAGTTGGTTAGTGGTCAAGGGTTTGGTACCGGCACGACGTTGGATCGTGAAGGCATTGACGGCATTCCGACGGTCGAGCGTTCAATCGCGGATTACGCGCGTATGGATCCTCGGGTCAACATCAATCAGGAGTCGAGCCGTGGCCTCGAGATCTCAGCCATGGGGGCGAACAACCGCTTCAATGACTTTCAGATTGATGGTGTTAGCTTCAACGATCCGTTTGGTTTGAACGCAAACGGGTTTGGCACCATGCGCAACCCCATCAGCATGGATTTCGTTGAGCAGATCTCAGTAGATATCACGCCCTTTGATGTGAGTCGCGGCAGTGCGACAGGTGCCTCGATCGCGGTGGTCACCAAGTCAGGC
>CAYZUV010000280.1:0-3131 GCA_964481245.1 uncultured Pseudomonadales bacterium | reverse complement strand
ATGGCGTCTCCCATCGCGGTGAGATTCTCTACCGCGACCAGGACCTTTACGCGGATACGGTAGATCCAGTGGAAGCCCGACTCAGGATTGGCATGGTATTCCAGAAGGCCAACCCGTTCCCCAAGTCTATCTATCGAAATATCGCTTGGGGCCCGAACATTAACCAGCTTGGTGGCAATCTCGATCTGCGCGTTGAGAACGCACTGAAACAGGCTGCGCTCTGGGATGAGGTGGCGGACCGATTGGACGATTCCGCACTCAATTTATCGGGCGGTCAGCAACAAAGGCTGTGCATCGCACGGGCGCTTGCGATGGAACCCGAGGTCATCCTCATGGATGAGCCGTGCTCGGCGCTCGATCCAGTCTCCACCGCACGCATCGAGGACCTCCTTTTTGAATTGAAGGAAAACTTCACCATCGTCATCGTGACCCACAATATGCAGCAAGCCGCTCGAGTGTCAGACTACACAGCTTTTATGGAAAACGGCGTCTTGGTTGAGTTCGGTGAGACCGACCAGGTATTCACACGACCAAAAGAAAAACGCACCGAAGAATACGTCACTGGCCGGTTTGGCTAGGAGCAATCTATGACCATACACCTCCAAAGAGATCTCGAGAGTCTACGAAAAGACGTCTTGCACCTCGGCTCACTGGTTCAAGGCAGCACTAAAGCGTCCATCGATTTCTTAAATTCCAAGAAGACCCAACAACTGGACGAGGTTGCGCAGCTCGAACGGCGCATCAATGAACTCGAGGTCGACATCGAAGAGCATTGTCTAAAGATTTTGGCGCTGCACCAACCGGTTGCAATCGATTTACGTTTTATTGTGGTCGTCATGAAAGTGAACAACGATCTCGAGCGCATGGGAGATCAAGCCGTGAACATTGCACACCGTGTTCAGGCGCTGATCGGCGAGCCCGACTTGGGCTTAGAACTGCCACTTAACCAGATGACGGACACGATTCAACAGATGGTCACGTTGAGTCTCGAAGCATTGGTCAATCAAGATGCCACCATTGCTCGTCGAGTGGTGGAAATGGATGATGAGGTGGATGACCTTCATTCTGAAAACTATGCTGCGCTGAGGCGGTTGGTCGAAAACAATCCACAACGTGTGGGCAGCGCGATGTCAATGGCGACGGTATCTTCTAATCTTGAGCGGATCGGCGATCTCTGCACCAACATCGCAGAGGAAGTCATTTTCATGGTCGAGGGTAAAGTCATTCGTCATCAAGTTTGACGAAGCGCGCTGTTCGTTGACCGGCTACCGCCATCACCATCGGCCTTCAGGTGCTTGGCCCATCGCCCGTTTACCCCACTAACACCAAGGCGCTTCTGTGCGACCTTGCTGTCCGTCCGCGCCAAGTAAGCAAAGGCGCCCCGGACCAGGCGTTCTCTCATCAAGCCAAATTCAAATCGCTACATCGCGGCGCCCCCCTCCCGCATGGGTCAGAGAGCAACAGGAGACGGTTGCTGTGAGGGTCGGGCCAATTGGCACCCCAGAGCGGTTCTAAATCAATCCCAAAGATCTCAAAGAACCCAAAGATCGCATGAACCCAATCAAAGACTTGCCATGGGTCGAAGCAGGGTAAAGACGCCATGTTGCACGGCCAATCCAAGCACCAAACAGTCTCCAAAGGCACACTTTGTGGTATAAAGCCGGCCATGGTTTCTCCACGCACCCATTCACTCACCGCTTGGCTTGATCGCACGGGCGTTCTGCTGTCCGCGGTTTGCCTGGTTCATTGTCTTGCGCTCCCCATTTTGCTCACATTAATCCCCATGACGCAGTTGGGTTGGCTCGACGAGCAACTCTTTCATGACCTTCTATTGACGGTCATCTTACCGACCTCTGTGATTGCTCTCTGCCTCGGCTGTCATCGTCACCGGCAGTGGAAAATTCTTGGTGTCGGCTTTGTGGGCCTTGGTATCCTCGCGGTGTTGTCGCTTGTACCGCATGCGTTGATTGCCCCCCTCGTTGAGCGTCTTCTGACGATCTTTGCTGGCGGCCTGCTCGTTTTCGCTCATATCGCCAATTTCAGGCGATGTCGCGACGAGGACTGTCATCACGATTAGTTGGGGTCTTCGGCCGTCCCGATATTCCGTAGGCTTTGATCTGAAAGCCGATGCAACAGTTGGATACAAATCGAAATGGTTGGCCCAGAAATCAACTGGCGCTCATATTCGAATCGGTAATTGCCTCGATCGCTGGTTCGCCAAACCAAACGGTATCGTTCAGGGTCGGCCACAGCTGCAAGCGGTATCAAGAGGACCTCGCTGACTTCCGCAGAGGTCTGCCAACCCGCCACGCCATCGAAGAAGAAGACTTCTGGCGACATACGAAAGCCAGAGTGTGTGTAATAACTGCCAAGCGAGGTAAGGTGTTTCAGGTTTGACGCCTTGAGCCCGATTTCCTCATAAGTTTCTCGAAGCGCTGTGGATACCGAGTCGCGATCTTCCGGCGCAGATTTGCCGCCCGGGAAACACCATTGTCCAGAGAAGGGCAAACCCTGCGCTCGTCGAGTAAAAATCAGTTGGAGCTCAGGCTTGGCCACGAAAATCAACGCCACCGATGCTGGCCTTGCTTTCGCCCGATCGGCGTCAGACACCTGCGGCTCTGCATGAGGGTTTCTCATGACTTGGGGTTGAATATGCCGAAGCAACATCGACAGTGATGCCAAATCAGCGGGCGGTTGCCCCCAATTCAAAGGCCGGGGATTGTGCATCGCGGTTTCATTGGTCATGCCTGTCTATCAGCAATGTTTTTGTGGCAAACGCCGTCCCTGACCTGGGATCCAAAAGTTGCGGGGCGTGCCGATGCTTTTCACTTGTCGAACGCGCTCGGACAGTCTGCGCAGTTTCGATCGATGGCCTCCGCTCGGACCAACCGGGCTAAGACTAATCTGCCGGGATGAAGCCACGTCAACCGGATCAAACTAAAGTACACCCAAATACGTTTGGACAGATCAGTGCGCGCGTCGCATATGGTCACGCAAGGCGCGATAGCCAACAAGATAAATACCTTCATCGGCTGCAACCTGCGCGAGGGTTTGATCTCGATAGGCTAGATAGTCAGCGTGCCGAGACAGATGCGTATCAGCAATGGCCTTCAGCTCTTCACCATCCACAG
>CAYZUV010000279.1:0-3135 GCA_964481245.1 uncultured Pseudomonadales bacterium | reverse complement strand
GGACTCATTTCAATGGCGCCGATCAGTGCGAAGCAGCGCACATCAATCACGTTCTTGGCGCCTTTCAACTGCATCGCGCTCTTTTCCCAATGAGGGTAAAGCGCTTTGGGGCGATCGAAGAGATTTTCTTGCTCGTAGATATCCAGCGTGGCCATACCCGCGGCACACGCTAGTGGGTGCCCAGAGTATGTATAGCCATGGTTCAGCTCGACCCCCGGCTGGTCGCTGGCCATAAATCCGTCGTAGATGGCTTCGGACACAAACACCGCGCCCATGGGGACGGTAGCATTGGTGATGCCTTTGGCCGTGGTCATGATGTCTGGGGTCACGCCAAATCGCTCGGCTGCGGTGCAGGCACCAATTCGGCCAAAGCCAGTAATGACCTCATCAAATATTAGAAGAATGCCGTGCGCATCACAGATGTCGCGCAGTCGCTGCAGATAATTTTGGGGCGGCAGATGCACGCCGCCCGCACCGCCGATGGGTTCGACAATGACCGCGGCAATGGAGTCTGCGCCATGCAAATTGACCAGGCGCTCAAGATCGTCGGCGAGCTCTGCGCCCTCGGGCGGTAGTCCTGCAGAAAATCGGTTGGCCGCAAGGCCATGGGTCCCACGAATGTGGTCCGTGCCAGGCAACAGTAGCCCAAAGGCTTGTCGGTTTTTGACAAGGCCAGCCACGCTCAAACCGCCAAAACCCATCCCGTGGTAAGCGAACTCCCGTCCTATCAGTCGTTGCCGTGTGCCTTGCCCCCGCGCACGGTGATAAGCGAGCGCAATTTTGAGCGCCGTATCAACTGATTCTGATCCAGAATTCGTGAAGAAGACGTGGTTCAAAGGGTCGGGTACGTGCTTAACCAGTCGCTGCGCGTAATCGAAGACCAGTGGGTGGCCGCTATTGAAGTTGTGAGCGAAGTCGAGTTGTTCAAGTTGCGCCGCGATCGCTTGGTTGATGTGCGTTCGATAGTGCCCAGCATTGACACACCAGAGGCCGGCGCTGGCATCCAGCGTTTCATGCCCCTTGCTGTCCGTGTAATACATCCCCCGAGCTGAGACGATGATCCTCGGATCTTGTTTATATTGGCGTTGAGGGGTAAACGGCATGAAGAACGCATCAAGGTCCTGCGGTCTGAGGTTGTGGTCAATGGGTGCACCGGTTGAAGTCATTGATGCCATGGTGAGCTCCTGCAAATCCCTAGCTTGAAGGGAGAAAGCCAATCAGCGTTAACGGGTCGTGAAGCAGTATGTCACAGCCCGTATCCAAAAGAACGCGCTCGCTTCGAAAGCCCCAGGTCACGGCAACGCGTTGCATGCCTGCTGCCTTGGCGGTCTCAAGGTCGACCTCAGTATCGCCCAGCATCGCGACCGTCTCGGGGCTGCATTGCATCGCTCGCAGCACGGTATGCGCGCTCGTGGGGTCGGGCTTCAAGGGGACGTTATCTCTGCGACCATGAATCGCGGCAAACGAATGATGCGGGAAGCAATGGTCGAGACAATCGATCGCTGCGGGTTCATCCTTGTTTGTCAGCACGGCAGTGGGTATTGCGTGCGCCTGCAAATACGCTAGCAAAGGTTCGATGCCTTCATAAATGGATACGTGATTCCGCCAGATCTCGTGATGAATCTCGCGTTGACGCGCCACCAAAGCATCGATCACTCGATCAGAGCGACCTGCCTCGGGCAGGGCTCGCGTTGCAGCGACTCGGACGCCACCGCCAATGAACTTCTCGTACGCGGAGATCGAATGAGTCTCCCATCCTTGCTCGCTCAGCGCCTCATTGAACGCGGTACCGATGGCAGACAGGGTGTTTAAGAGTGTGCCGTCGAGGTCGAAGATGACGCCTTTGATCGGCGGCCGGGTGTCATTGAGCGTCATAACTTGGGTTCGGCTCGTGTTGATTGATGAATGCCATGGAAGATTATAGAGAATGTCGCCCGCGGGTGCTTCAGGTCACGAGCTCTCTTAGGCGACAGAAGAAGCTTCTTTCAGGGCAGTCAAGAATGCGTGTTGGCTCCCGATTCGTGGAGTTACCGTCGTTGGCCCTCTTGAGTGGGGTCGGGGGAACCGATCAACCTGTAGGGGAGGATCAAGTCAGTGCTTGGGAGAGGCCGATTGCGCTTGTGTATTCTCAGTCTCAATTTCCGGGAGCCACCAGGGCATCAGCCAATCGATGGCCTGTCGGCCACCCGCTAGGATCTCGAACGTGGGTGGAGGTGCTTCATTGCCTTGCGTGGCCACAGGCGCTGCCGCATAAGGGCCGCGAACGCGCCGAGATAGACGGTCGAGGGCAAGGAAGCGATCCATCACTCGCGGGAGGAAGATTCGAGCGGGCCGACTCGCGTGGCGGGATAGCGTTTGGGTGAGTGCTGAGAGCGCAATAGCTTCCTCCGCCAACGCTCGATCGAGATCCTCATCTAAAAACTGTTGCGCCACACTTTGTTTAAGGCGTTTGAGATGATCTGCCGCCTCGAGCAGGCTCTGGTAGACCACGGGGGTTCCGATCAGGGACTTCAATACCGTGTCAACGGGCTGATCAAACGTTAAATCCACGTGTTGGCGAGCGCTTGAGTCACTCACCTGCCAGCTGATCGCCAGAGGTTCGTCACGCGTGCCTGGTAAGGGTAGATACAGCTGTCCTTGACCTGAACCCATGGGACCGGATGCGTTGCCTTGACCCGACTTCCGTCTAGGAACAACTCGCCAATCAAGCGCCGCCCAATCTTCTAGATGACGGATGATATCCAGGCCCTGAACGCATTGATTGGTTAACGGTAGGAGCAGACTCGAGAAGTAAATAGGATCGCTGGGTGCGCGGTTTTCATGCACTAGCGCGTGCCATTGAAGTTGCGCCTCTAGAGACCAATTGGGGCCGCTCAAACGCGGATCTAACCCGACGAATCGCCAATTGCGGTTCTTGAGCGCTTCAAACCATTGCTGAGTCACTGCTTTTGTTTGACGCGTCATGAGCCAATGATCATGGACGAATTCAGTCATGACTTGGCGCGAAGGCGACGATGTCACGAGGGCGGCACTCGCCCTGACTCAATGGCATCTAACAGGAACGTCTTAGCCGCGTTCAGAGCAGCCGCTTGCTCATGGGTGCCGCCATGGTCTGGATGATGGCGCTGGATCAGT
>CAYZUV010000278.1:0-3177 GCA_964481245.1 uncultured Pseudomonadales bacterium | reverse complement strand
GCGGCTTTTAGAAAGGATCGGCGTGAGAGTCTTTGGCTCATGATCTGCGGTGGCAACGTGTAGAAAGGATGCTGGACGTGCTCAAAGGGTGCCTATCCTTAGGCCGGCGAGAGCGCGACAAAGAGATGGGTCAGGCCACGAGTCGAGAGGCCAGGTCGATACTGAAGATACGGATCAACGCGTTCCATTCCTCGGGTTTGTCTCAGCAGGGTTTCGAAAATCACTTCCATGTCCAGTCTTGATAAATGATTACCCAGGCATAAATGTGCGCCCCGACCGAATGCGAGATGACGATTGGAAGGTCGACGAATGTTGAAAGTGTCGGGGTTCTCTACAAACGCAGGGTCTCGATTCGCCGCGCCATAAAGGAGTCCCACCTTTTGACCTGGGTGGAAATCCATCCCTTTGATCCTCATAGGTTCACTGATGTAGCGATGAAAAAAGGGCAGGGGCGTTTCGTATCGAAACATCTCTTGAATCGCAGAGGGGATCAGCGTCGGGTCGCGCCGTAACGACGCCAGTTGATCCGGGTGGCTTAAGAGATGGGAAAGTCCGGTACCCATGACATCAATGGTGGAGCCGTGACCGGCGGCGAGAATGAGCATCGCAGTGGCAATGAGTTCAGTTTCGTCGATGGTGCCACCGTCTTTCGCGTCAATCAGCGTCGAGAGCAAATCTATTCCGCGAGAATCCTTTCGCGATCGAATCTCGTCGCGCAGGTAGTGATAGAGTTCGGTGGTGGCTGATTCAGCCAAGACCTTCTTGGCCGCGCTCCGGTCGACGTCGAAGAACCGAACCATATCTTCAACCCACTGTCTTAATTGTCCGCAATCTTGGCTGGGCAAGCCCAATAGTCGGCCGATCACATGGCCTGGGATATGGCAGGCAAAATCCTCGATGAAATCGAAGGTATCCATTTCCAGTAGCGGTCTCAGCAGTTCATCGACGTAGGTTTGAATCATTAATCGGTGTCGAGCCACCATGGTTCTCGTAAAAGTCTGCATGACCACCAAGCGAAGCTTTCGGTGATTCGTGCCGTCCTGTTCGAGTAAGTTGTATTGCACGAATCGTTCGTGATTAGGCATGTCATGCCAATTGTTTCGCCGTTGCTCTTGTTTACGTGTGGTTTCAGAGAAGATGGATTCGGCGCCGCGATGCATGCGCCCATCGCGTGCAGCGGCATCGACTGCGTCGTACCAAGGAAGTAAGTAGATATCCATGGGTTCATAATAGGTGGGCTGGGACCGAGCTCGCAGCTGCGCATAAGTTGAGTAGGGATCAGCTGTAAACGCATCGGAATAAGGGTCAAAGACCAATTCATCAACGGACATCAGAGTGCCAGCTCAGCGAGTGGAAGAGAGTCAAACAATAAGTGGGTGTGTGAGGCGCGTAAAGACCCAGCTGAGCTCGCTGTAGAAACTGAGTGGCCAATGTTTTCGCTTCTATCCTGTGAGAGTGAATTCACTGAAAAGCTTAATTGAGGACCACGGCGAGATCAGTCGTATTCAAGGAATTCCAATGAACTCGGTATCACTGAAGTAGCGCTCAGTGGACGCGGATGTAAGGAGCGCTTGAAGCAAGGGGTCACGTAACTGAGCGGAAAAGGCTGGCCACTCGGTCGCACGGGTAAAGTAAAACTCAATAACGCCCAAGTAGGGGTCGCGGTTGGGCTGCGTGCTAAGGGAAACTGCGAAGCGGAGACATCCCACCGCTTCAGCTTGGTCTTGGATAGGGCCAATGTCTTGTCTTAGCCAGTGATTGAGCGTTGGCAGATCGATGGAACCGGATTCTGCAGGGATCAGCAGCGTGATGCGATGCATGGATGTTCGTGTTGTTGGGTAAGGTTCGTTCAGCGTCAGGCCTTGCGCGATGGGCAAGTGGTCAAATAGGACTGTCTCTTCTGTCTCCCAGGCGTGATAGGGCTCTGCTTGTTCCTGAAACGAATCGGAAGGGCGGGTGCCAAAGGGCTCTTCCGGGTAGGGCATTGGTGCCTGAAACCAAAGTTGTGCGACGCCGTCCCATGGCGAACCGTCAGTTTCTTGGAACAGTGTCGCCCAGTAACGGGTCGCGTGATTAAATCCTTTTGCTTTCGCAGCAGATTGGGCTGCGATCACGGCAGGCATGTGATTTTTGAACCACTGAACTATCAGCGCGTCTCGCGTGGTGTGCGGCCGGCGCCGGATGAGGAACAACATTTTTGTGAAGCGGGTGGTGTCTTGTGACATGATCGGACCATGGCGGTAGGCGCAAGAAGAGCTTACACCACTGGGCTTTTCTGCCCCTAGCTAAAACCGACTAAGCCGACTCGGCATGTGTGGCCGCTGACAGGGGACGACAAATTCTCGCGCTTGAAGCGCGCAGCATGCACGTTTTGCATGGGGCGGCGAGGCAGGATTCAAAAAAGCGACGGGTTTAGCAGCCCAAACTACAATTCATCAAAAGAGGAGAAACAGATGGCTGTGAATGTGACAAAGGGCGCAATTGATTTGGGTATCGTGATGCGGAACACAGACGCGATGCTTGCATTCTATGGTCAGCAACTCGGGCTACCCAAGGAGGGTGAGATTGAAATGCCTGGAGGTGTCTTGATGCATCGATACACCTGTGGGCAAACGGTCATTAAACTCCTAGCACCTGCCAAACTGCCTGAGGCCTCTAATCCCCCGGGGGGGCTAGCAGGTGGTACGGGTATTCGCTACCTGACAATCTCCGTGGACAACCTTGACGAAGCGGAAGCGGCTTGTAAGTCGGCAGGGCGTTCAATCGTGATCACAGGGCGAGAAATTCGACCGGGCGTACGCATTTGTATGATTGAAGATCCTGACGGTAATTGGGTTGAATTGCTCGAGCAGAGTTAAATCGCGTTTGACCCCGTGGCGCAAGTTAAGCCTATATTTAATCAGCTGCCGCTAATAGACAGAGGCGCTTAAGCAACCTGAGCTTAGAGTGTCAAAACCATGATTCGGAGTGAGAGGCGGCGCACCTGTGCAATTACCGGTCTTGCGTTCGAGAGAGAGCGATGGCTCGAATGCCGTGGCGCAAGCCATCGAACCTGTTGGGGTTAATAGTCTTGGCGAAGTCTCGCCCGTGAGAATAGGGTGTGAGTTCCGGAGATTGAATAGGGCGCCTGCATTGAGGTGGCCAAGGCGAAAGACGAGAGGGTTAGCGACTTTCTAC
>CAYZUV010000277.1:0-3231 GCA_964481245.1 uncultured Pseudomonadales bacterium | reverse complement strand
TTTTTTTATACAGTATCCTACTATTGTATGTTTGTACAGTACTATTTTTGAAATTCAATGCCGTTCGGCCCTAAGGTAATCTCAATGTGATCACCAGAATGAACTTCGCCGTTAATGAGCGCCGTCGCGAGTGGATTTTCTACCATACGCTGGACCAAGCGCTTGATGGGGCGGGCACCGTACAGCGGATCAAAACCCTCTTGTGAGATCGCCTGGATCAGATCTCGATTTAAGGTCGCTTCTATCCCGAGTGCTGCAATTCGCTTGATCAACTCGTTCACTTGGATCTCAGCCACCTGTGCAATATGGGCTTCACTTAGGCTGTGAAAGACCACGGCCTCGTCGATTCGATTCAGAAATTCAGGCCTGAAATGCGATGACACCCGAGCCATCACCGCGTCTTTAATTTGATCGTAGTTTTGATCAGCTCCTATGCTGTGAATCAAGTCAGAGCCCAAGTTTGACGTCATGATCAACACCGTATTCTTGAAGTCAACGGTCCGCCCATGGCTGTCGGTCAATCGACCATCGTCAAGCACTTGCAGCAATAGGTTAAAGACATCCGGATGAGCCTTTTCCACCTCATCGAGCAAAATAACGGCATAGGGTTTACGGCGGACTTGCTCAGTTAGCAGGCCTCCCTCATCGTAACCAACATAACCCGGTGGTGCGCCGATCAGTCGAGCGACCGAATGCTTCTCCATGTATTCGGACATATCTAATCGGATCATTGCAGTCTCAGAGTCAAACAGCGCCTCTGCCAATGCCTTGGTCAACTCTGTTTTGCCCACGCCAGTCGGGCCTAAAAACAAAAACGAACCGTTGGGTCGATTAGGATCAGAGAGCCCTGCACGTGCTCGCCTCACGGCTTGGCTTACCGAGCTAACCGCTTCATTCTGACCGACGACGCGCTCGTGGAGAATCTGCTCCAGTTGTAGGAGTTTACCGCGCTCACCAGCTAACATTTTGGAAACTGGGATGTGTGTCCATTTAGACACAACTTCGGCAATTTCTTCTTCTGTAACCTGATGGCTTAGAAGGTGCTTCCCCTCATATTGCGCTGCTTGCAGAGCAGCTAACCGTGATGTCATCGCGGGCAAGGTGCCGTATTGTATTTCCGACATGCGCGTTAGATCCCCCGCTCTCTGCGCTTGCTCTAACTCGATTTTCAGCGCTTCAATCTGCTCTTGTGTTTGATGCATGGCTTGAAGCTCAACTTTCTCGGCCTGCCAGACTTCCTCTAACGACGTGTGCTCCAGTTCGAGCGCACTGATATCCTTTTCAATGGTCTCCCTTCGCTTTTTCGATGCATCATCGACCTCCTTGGCTAACGCCTCACGCTCAATCTTCAGTTGTATCAGCCGACGGCCAAGGGTCTCTAGCACTTCCGGCCTTGAATCGATCTCCATGCGAATGCTGCTCGCGGCCTCATCAATCAGATCAATGGCTTTGTCAGGTAATTGGCGATCCGTGATATAGCGGTCCGCAAGGGTTGCCGCAGCAATAATTGCCGGGTCTGAGATCTGAATTCCGTGGTGAATCTCATAACGCTCTTTGAGCCCACGCAGGATTGCGATGCAATCCTCAATCGTCGGCTCCTCCACCAAGACCTTCTGAAACCGACGTTCTAACGCTTTATCGCTCTCTATAAACGTACGGTATTCATCCAGCGTGGTTGCACCCACGCAATGGAGGGAGCCGCGGGCAAGCGCTGGTTTCAGCATATTGCTCGCGTCCATAGCGCCATCCGCTTTACCGGCCCCGACTAGGGTGTGCAACTCATCGATAAACAAGATGACATCACCTGCTTGCCTCTCGAGATCGGCAAGAACAGCCTTCAGTCGCTCCTCGAATTCGCCACGGTACTTAGCGCCAGCGATCAAAGCGCCAAGATCTAGTGACAGCACTTGTTTACCTTTCAGGCCCTCGGGCACCTCACCGTTAATCACACGCTGGGCCAAGCCCTCAACGATTGCCGTCTTGCCCACGCCAGGCGCACCAATCAATACTGGGTTGTTTTTGGTCCTGCGCTGCAAGACTTGAATTGCCCGCCGGATTTCGCTGTCCCTGCCAATCACAGGGTCTAACTTACCTTCTCTGGCAGCCGCTGTGAGATCAACCGTATATCTTTCTAGTGCTTGGCGTTGTCCCTCGGCATTTGGATCGGTAACTGTCTCACCACTACGCAAATTTGTGACCGCGCGCACCAGAGATTCGGCCTGAGCGCCCAACTTTTCGAATAGCTTTTTTATGTCTGGATCAGCGTCACATACCGTTAACAGCAATGCATCAACTGAAACATACTGGTCGCCGAGTTCGTCGGCTTTTTTTTCTGCAAGATTTAGCCACTTCAAAAGCGTTCGACTGGGGGTGACTTCACCCGTGGCTTGCCCAATCCTGGGCAACGCTTCGAGTTGTTCGGCCAGCAGTGCCTGAAACTTGACGTGATCAACGCCCATCTTCGTCACCAAAGCGAGGCACATGCCACCCTGTTCGCGCGCTAGAGCGCTCAGCAGATGGATCGGCGTTAGTGTGTTGTGATCACGCGTGATAGCGATGGACTGAGCTTCGTTGAGCGCACTCTGAACACTTAGCGTTAATTTTTCTTGTTTCATGGATATTCCAATGGGCTTCAAGCCCAACTAACAATCTTGGACTCTGTATAATGCCGACGGGCAATTTTTCAAGACCACGAGCGGTTTTCACGATGTCCTCAATCGACAATAAAAGATGGAAAACACAAGGCATCACTCATTTTAAGAATGCGTTTCTTTGGTCTTTAGAGGGCCTTGCCGCGGCATTTAAGCATGAAGCCGCATTTCGTCATGAACTTGCGGTTACTTTGGTGCTTAGCCCCATCGCGCTATGGCTCAGTTATTCCATGATGGATTTCGTGCTTCTTATGGGTGTTCTAGTGCTCGTCCTGGTGATTGAACTTCTGAATTCTGCCATCGAGGCGCTCGCGGACGTTCAAACAACCGCTTTCAACCCCGGCATCAAGCTTGCCAAAGATTACGGCTCTGCGGCCACCATGCTGACGATGGTGCTTGCTGGCGCCACATGGATGGCGATGCTCTTGAATCGTCTCCAGGACGCTACCCTCTAACCGTGGCGTGGATTGATTTGCGATCAAAAACCCCATTTGGATTCGAAAAATAGAGAGCATGGACGCAAAGAAAATTTACATCACACCGCGAGGTGCCCGATCCCTTAGGGAGGAACTCGCCTACC
>CAYZUV010000276.1:0-3238 GCA_964481245.1 uncultured Pseudomonadales bacterium | reverse complement strand
ATACCAAGCTCTTCGCACCGAACCGGATACATTCAGTTCAACGAGCCAACACCCTTGGCGTCCGCTATGATGCGTGCCAGAACTGAATGGAGGATGTCCCGTGCATTATGTGATTTATGGTGCAGGCGCGATCGGTGGTGCGATCGGTGCTCGACTGTTCAAGATGGGTTTTCCCGTCACGCTGATTGCGCGTGGGCAGCACTGTGAGATCATTCAACGTAAAGGACTGCGTTACCGGGATACCACCCGCGACGAGAGGCTCTCCATCGACTGCGTTAGTCATCCAAAGGAGGTCAGTTGGCGTGAAGACAGCGTTGTTATCGCGACGATGAAGGGCCAGGACAGCGAATCTGCATTCGAATCCTTGTTCGCCGTGACCGGAGACCGCTATCCGATTTTCTGCGCCCAAAATGGCGTCGCGAATGAGGCCCTGGCGCAACGATATTTTTCCAAGGTCTATGCCATGCTCGTCGTCCTGCCAGCCACTTACCTGACCCCTGGCGAGGTCATCCATTCAGCAGGAACGCCAGGGGGCCTACTGGATACCTATGGATTCAATCTGAATGCCATGCCTGAGACTGCGACCGAAGTCGCTGAGGCACTCACCCGATCTGGGTTCGCGAGTCTGGCAAACCCGGACACGATGGCCCTGAAACACGCCAAACTTCTTCAGAATCTCGGCAACGCGCTCGACTTGGTTCTGGAAGATCGAGATCACAGTCGCGAGATTATGCGTCTACTCAGACAAGAGGCGCTCGCTGTTTTCGATGCTGCCGGTCGACCTTGCGCGGATGCAACAACTTCGAGCGCCAGATTCAACTTAGTGGAACGAGGCCGAGTGATGGGTGCTACTCGCGGCGGCAGCTCGACGTGGCAGAGTAAAGCGCGAGGTCAATCTCGGATCGAGACGCCCTATCTGAATGGCGAGATTTGTCTGCTCGGACGGCAATACGGGATACCAACGCCCACCAATAATCTGGTCATGACATGGGCTTTTCATGCGATCTCAGATCAGGAATGGTCCATGATTTCCTCGGCGACGGCGCTGGACATGCTGCTCGGTGCGAGCAAAGAAAACTAAACGCGCAGATCGAGAGGGCTCGGTCCTTGGCAGCCCACTGACCCCCATGACGATTCTGCAGTTGATATGCGCTGGGACACCGGATCTTACGCCATTGCTTTCACCGCCCTCCGGCCTGCACCCGACTGAACTGCCCGGCCGGATAGCCCCGAAAGCCCTTTGGGCGATCCGTCAGCGCCACAGCCAAATCGCGGGTCAAAACTCAGGCAGCCTCGCTTCAAGCATCAACTGGGCCACTCGGAGTGCTTCTTGCAGGCTGGTGGCATCAGCAATGCCCTGGCCAACAAGGTCATACGCCGTGCCATGATCAACTGACGTTCGAACAAACGGAATGCCCAGCGTCGCGGTGACACTCCGTTCAAAATCCTTGACCTTGATAGGGATGTGACCTTGATCATGGTAGAGCGCCAAGACCGCGTCGAATTCGCTCGCAATGGCTCGATTAAACACCGTGTCCGCTGGGAAAGGTCCGCGCACATCCTCCCGACACTCACTCACCAAGTATTCGACCGCTGGCCTAATTTCATCGACTTCTTCGCGACCTATCAGGCCACCCTCTCCGCCGTGAGGGTTGAGCGCAGCGATTGCAAGACTTGGAGATACATAGCCCCAAGCGCGAAGCGAATCCAAAGCCAGACGGGACTTCTCAATCAAGATATCTTTTTTCACGAAACGCACCGCATCGCCCAAGGATAAGTGCGTGGAGAGGTGGACGACTTTAAGACCCGTTGTCATCAATAGCGTTGCCGTGAGCGGCGCATGAGTCAAACGCGCTAGGATTTCCTGGTGCCCAATATCTCCAACGTATCCCGCGAGTTGCACAGCAACTTTATTGATCGGGCACGTCACCACACCCGCCACACGACTGGAGAGGCAGGCTTCAACCGCATGCTCAAAATAAAGAACTGAGGCTTGACCGCCAGCCGCAGACGCTTGCCCGAAGATAAATGTATCCAAGTCGAGGGGGCTGGGGTCGAATATCGCAAGCCCCTCACAAGCATCCAGGTTCTCCAGCGTGGAAAGTACCGTCCAACTGGGGCACTTGAGCCTCAATTGCTCAGCCGTTTTTTCTAAAAGCGCTGGCGACCCGAAGATCACTAAATGCCGAGTCGCCTCCCCCAGCGCACACAATGATTTCGCCAAAACCTCGGGACCAATACCCGCGGGATCCCCCATGGTCACCGCGAGATGCTTGGTCATCGTTTTAAATCTCGAATCAATTGCGCAACCATTTCCGGTGCTTGCATTGGAATGAAGTGGGTCAATTCAGGGTGATATCGGTCAGTGCCCTGGGGTAATCGATTGGCAAGTTCGGGCCAGGTCGGCGATGCACTGAAGTCCAAGGTTTCTCGTTCACCAATCCGTTGTTTCGCTCGAACCACAGTAATCGGCAAAGTCAGCTCATCCAAGCGATCGAGCAGCCGTGATTGTGCGCTGCCCATATAAATTGCAGCTTCCGTTTGAGGGCGGCATGCGAGCGAGACGCCGAGGCCATCCTCAGCAGGCACGGACCCCCACTGACAGTAGTCCCTGAGCACTGCAGGCAGCCAGACACCATAAGACCCCTTGGTTTGAAAGTTCTCGATCATTTGATCAACAGATTCAAAATAATTTCGTCGACGAGACACCGGATGCTCTCCCGACTCATTCAGGAATTTGGAGTGCTCATGCTTACCTTCATCATAGATTGTCGGGGACAAAATCACTGGATCAAGCAACAAGAGTTGATCAAAGAAGCCTGGTAGGTTTAGGGCCACTTCAGTGATGGCATGCCCCCCCATGGAATGTCCTATCGCAAGCGCTCCAGGCCCGACGATTTCTTGAGCAAAGACGGCCAAATCCTCAGCAAACGTTGTCCAGTCGTAGGGCCCTTGACTTGCACTTCGACCATGACCTCTTAAATCCACAGCGATGGCATGCCCTTCAAGTTGATTGAGCACTTGATCCCAACAACGCGCATGAAACCCGGTCGCATGAGCCAAGAACAACGTCTGACGGCCGGCTTCACGCTCGCCCCACTCGAACCAACAGAGTTCAACGCCATTAAACTGGCCATAGTGTTCGATCGGCTGCCGCTCTGTCATTCCAAGGTCTCCCCGTTCTGCGCGGCCTGAGCCGCGGCTGTTATAGGACATTCATTTGTCATCCGCGTACCGT
>CAYZUV010000275.1:0-3257 GCA_964481245.1 uncultured Pseudomonadales bacterium | reverse complement strand
TGACACCTTTTTACTCTGCCAATTTGGCCTTTTTAGCAAATGCTTGAAGCCAATCTAGGTGCTCGCCCACGTTCAGATTCGCTTCTAACGCTTCGGCAATGATTTGCTGCTGATTGATCAGATAGGTCACACGACGAAGGCCAATCCCAAAGGGGAGCAGCGCATCGTAAGCTCGCGCCACGGTCTTATTTTGATCGACGAGCAAAGGGAACGGGAGTTGATATCGAGTTACGAACGCTCGATGCGACGCGGCTGATTGCGGGCTCACACCCACCACTTGTGCGCCGCCAAGCCTTAAATCCTCGTGCATATCACGTATGCCACAGGCTTGTTTAGTTCATCCAGGGGTGTCGTCTTTCGGATAAAAATAGAGGATCAAAGGGCCTTGCTTAAGGGATTCCGATAAATTGAAGGCATCGCCCTCGTGGTTGTTGAGTGTGAAATCCGGCGCCTTCGCGCCAATGGCCAACACAGTCTTGCTCCCTCTTTTTCTCCGCGAATTCTACCCTGATCACAAGCAACTTATCACCCTGCCGAATGACACTTCCTACCGAGCGCACATAACCACAGGCGTACGAGCGATATCAGGTAGATGTGAGTTCATGACCCATTTCATGGATAATTCCCGGCCTAGGAGAACGCTATGGACACTTTCGAGGTCATGCGAACGGCCTTCGCCGCTCGAGACTACACCCCCCGAGAACTCGATGACGCAACCCTCTATCGAATTCTAGAACATGCGCGCTTTGCGCCGAGTGGTGGCAACCGGCAAGGTTGGCATGTCATTGTGCTCAAAGATCGTGATCTGAGGCGTCAGCTTGCGGATCTGATGGCGCCGACGATCAAACAATACAAAGCCCAAGCCATGAAGGGTGAAACCCCGTTTTCAAGCGTTCACGCCACCCGCGTGACCCAGGAAGACATCGACGCCATGTCGCCGGAGATGCCCTTTTCTTCTCAACTTGCCGACGCGCCCGCGGCGCTACTCGTGACCGTAGACCTTGCCAAAGTGACAGCGTTTGATCAGTCGCTTGATCGTGTGGCCGTGGTGCCTGGCGCTTCAATTTACCCATTCGCTTGGAACATCATTTTGGCAGCGAGAAACGAAGGCTTCGGAGGCGTTCTGACCACGTTCCTGGCTAATCATGAACCCGAAGCCAAGGCGCTGCTGGGTATTCCGGAAACGCACGCCATCGCCTGCCTCATCGGATTGGGCGAGCCCGTGAAACAACTGACCAAGCTCAAACGTCGGCCGGTGGATGAATTTACCACCGTTGATCATTGGCTGGGGCACCCCTTCAATGGCTGAACCAGATTCTAAGTCCGTAGCCGGTAAGTCAGCCGGCGCAAATCTTCCGATCACGGTCATGGCCTTTTACAAATTCCATCGCATCGAAGCGCCGTCGACGCTGCAGACGCATCTGCGGTCGTTGCTCGACGTTCATGACATGAAAGGCACAATACTCGTGGCGAAAGAGGGCCTCAACGGCACCATCGCGGGCCCCACATCGAAAGCACCCGCGATGCTGAACGCACTTCGATTGATTCCCGGTTTCGCTGAGTTAACTGCCAAAGTTTCGTATTGCGAGGACTATCCCTTCTTACGCGCGAAAGTGAAGCTCAAACGGGAAATTGTCACTATGGGGCAACCCGATCTCAACCCAACTCAGTCCGGTGAATACGTCTCGCCTAAGGACTGGAACGCCTTAATCGAGGATCCCGATGTGCTGCTGATCGATACGCGAAACGATTACGAAGTCGCGATTGGCTCCTTCAAAGGTGCGGCAAATCCAAACACCGTTCGTTTTCGTGACTTCCCCGAGTACGTGCACACGCACCTGGATCAAGACAAAGCCAAAAAAATCGCCATGTTCTGCACAGGTGGTATCCGATGCGAGAAATCGACCGCTTATCTCAAGTCCCAGGGTTTCGAATCGGTCTATCATCTTGAAGGCGGTATTTTGCAGTATCTCGAGGACGTGCCCAGTTCGGATTCGCTCTGGGAGGGGGATTGCTTCGTCTTTGATGAGCGCGTCGCCGTCGATCATCAACTAGAACCCGCAGGCTACATTCAGTGCCATGCCTGCCGACGTCCGCTGAAACCAATGGATACCGAGCGACCCGAATATATCCGTGGCGAGTCGTGCCACCACTGCGCAGACGAAACCTCCGAAGCTGACCGAGCCCGATTCAGAGAGAGGCAAAGGCAGATAGACCTCGCTCAATCACGGGGCGAGTCACACTTAGGCGATTCAGCGCGCCACCAACAGAGCCAACAACGGAAAGCAAAACGATCAGCGAAGGCCGCGCAACGACACGCGGAACAAAAGGCTCAGAAGGCGAATTAAATGGACCCAATCGCTTCAAATGCTCAGGCTGTGACGGCCACCTGAAACCCTGGACGCGCCTTTAGCCGCTCATAATAGGCAACGAGATACGTCAAGTGCTCATCCCACACCCCCAGTCTCTCACCGAGCATCAGTGAATAACCCATCATGACGTCCGCTGCTGTAAACCCCTCCGGCAAAAGATAGTCCGTCTGGGCCAAGCTCTGGTCCACTACCTGTAGAAACGCAAGTGCGCGTTGACGCGCATCATCTGCCACCGCGGGTATGCGATCTTCAGGCGCTCGAACCCGGGTGTGCTGCGCCACGTCACCGATGGGGCGCGCCAATGTCGCCTCGGCAAACCAGCACCACTGCCGATAAATGGCATCCGCATGGCTGCCCGGCTGAGGCCTCAGTCGCCCTTCCCCGTAGCGATCGAGGATGTAATCCACCATCGCCCCAGACTCGAACATGACCAGCGCGTCATCTTGCATGGCCGGCACTTTGCCCGTCGGGCTCTTCTGTCGCCACTCAGGGGATGCTCTGAAGTCCGCAGTGAAGGGAATCGTTTCTATTTCAATCGGTAAACCGATTTCATGACAGAGCCAGATAACGCGCATCGATCGCGTTCCAGGGGCGTGATAGATCGTAAGCATGGTCTTGTCCTCCAATGGCCCCGAGCGTTGCATAGCGTTCCAACTCTTGTAAAGTGCAAGCCATGGCCTCGATCATTGACGAACTCAGCGAGTTGGCTCGCTTACCCGACGCGGACCTGCCTTTGGAACGGATGGCAGCCCTTGTCTCGGCCGATCATCAAGCTAAAACCGCAGCGGACGACGTGAGCCAAGCGTTCAATCGGTTGGCAGCATCCTTCGAGGATCATTTCTCAGTTCGCGCTGATCCCTTTCGGCTCACTCGATTCATCCATGA
>CAYZUV010000274.1:0-3265 GCA_964481245.1 uncultured Pseudomonadales bacterium | reverse complement strand
GCGCTTCCCGGTGCGCTTGCCGTGGGGTTTTCTATGGGACTCTTCGGTTCTGGCGGGTCGATCCTTACGGTACCGATTCTGGTCTACATGCTCGAGTGGGATGAGAAGGTGGCCATCGCTTCGTCGCTTGCCATTGTCGGGCTTGTCGCCGCCATCACCAGTCTTCGTAATTTGAGTGCGAAACAGATTGACTGGCATGCGGTCCTTTGGTTCGGTATTCCCGGCGTCATCGGTACCTATTTGGGTGCTTATTTGTCGAAGTTCTTTCCGGGATGGGTACAGATGGCGACCTTTGCCGTGGTCATGGGGCTGGCCTCGTTCTTTATGTTGCGCCCGGCCCCGAAGCGGGACCCCGATGCGCCTGATCATGCGCTGGTTTGGATCATGATCGAGGGGCTGGCCGTGGGCGCGTTGACAGGGTTCGTTGGCGTTGGGGGAGGCTTCCTCATTGTACCTGCGCTGATCCTACTTGGTGGTCTCAATATGGCGCGAGCCACGGCGTCGAGTCTGGTGATTATTGCGCTGAAATCAGCGGCTGGATTTATTGGCTACCAACAGATACTGTCTGAAACCGGTCAAGTGCTGGATTGGGTGGTGATCGCCTGTTTCGTCGCGTTCGGGGTGCTCGGTAGCTGGTATGGCACGACGCTGGCCAGAACGGCGAATCAAGCGCGACTCCAGCAAGGATTTGGCGGCTTTTTGGTCATTATGGCGGGATGGATACTATGGCGCTCTGTGCTCGCGTGATCAGGGTAGGGCAGTCCTTGCTGACCCTTCGTTCTTTTGGAGCCATCATGGCTTTTTGGCTGCTTGCAGCCTGTGGAGATAACACAATGAGTGACGCAAACGACCAAGTCCAACTAAGTGGTCAAATCCAATTGACAGATTTGGACGCGTTGAAAGCAGCTGGGATCGGCACGATTATCAATAATCGGCCTGATGGAGAAGCCGCTGATCAACCAAGCTCCGCCGAAGTGGAAGCCAAGGCCCTAGCGTTGGGGATGCGTTATTTCTACGTGCCGGTGTCACCTAGGGGGATCACTGAGGAGAATGTCGCTGATATGCGCGCCGCGCTTGACCAGGCTGAAGGTGGCATCTTCGCTTATTGCCGCACGGGGAACCGTTCGGGGATCGTTCTCGCGGCAGCCAACGCTGCCCTATAATTCGGCTGGCTGGCGTTCTTCGGTTTGAAGGATGACGCCCCAGAAAGACGTCTGTTGGGTTAGCTACTCGGGTACAGCTTGTGTTCTCCGGCGGAGAGCTTGCTCGGTCAGCTCATAGTGAGTGATGCGATGCTGGCGCCTCATCAGCGTTTATCCCCATGCCACTCAGATCGACCTAAAAGAACCGCGCGTAATAAGCTTAGGCGTGCGATCGGCTACCGCCTCATGCCGCTTCTCCGTATACTCGACGACTCAATGAGTTCGAGGATAAGCGATGAGCGATCAAGCATGGGTTCCCCCAAAGGTCTGGGTTTGGGAATCACAAGACGGTGGGCGATTCACCAACATTAATCGGCCAATCGCTGGCCCGACCCACGATAAAGTGCTTCCCGTGGGTGAACATCCCTTGCAGCTTTATTCTCTCGCAACACCGAACGGCGTCAAAGTCACCGTCATGCTCGAAGAACTCTTAGAGCTTGGGCTGGATGCTGAATACGACGCTTGGATCATCAACATTGGCCAGGGCGACCAATTCGGTTCTGGTTTTGTTGATATCAATCCCAATTCCAAAATTCCGGCGTTGTTGGACCGCGGAACAGATCCAGGTACCCGCGTTTTTGAATCTGGGGCGATATTGCTTTACCTCGCCGAGAAGTTCGGTGCATTTGTGCCCACCGACTTAGCTGGCCGTGCCGAGTGTTACTCCTGGCTGATGTGGCAGATGGGCAGTGCGCCGTATTTGGGTGGTGGCTTCGGTCATTTTTATGCGTACGCACCGGAGAAATGGGAGTACCCGATTAATCGGTTTGCGATGGAAGCCAAGCGCCAGCTCGACGTGATCGACCGGAACTTGTCTACGCGCGCCTACTTGTGCGGTGACGAGTACACCATTGCCGACATGGCCGTGTACGCCTGGTATGGCGCCTGCGTTCTGCACAATATCTACGATGCGGCGGAATTCCTCGACGTGGCGACCTACACCAATATTGTGCGCTGGGCTAAAGCGATTGAGGCACGGCCCGCGGTCGACCGAGGCCGGCGAGTGAATCGCAGTTGGGGGCCGGAGGAAACGAGAGTTGTTGAGCGGCATTCGGCTGCCGACTTCGAGATAAAAACAGCCGAGTCTTGATGGAAACCGGTGCCCAGACCTAATCGTCTGGGCACCATGCACTTTGGGTTAGCCCGCAAGTGTTTGGTGACAGGCGCTCGCCAGTTCCTCACCCTTGGTGACGAAATGTTCCTTGAAAAACGCAGGCTGACCATCCCCCAAAAAGTCTTGAGGTGTGAGTACGCCCGAGAAGACGGGAATGCCCGTGTCTAGCTGCACCTGCATCAAGCCGCTGATCACCGCATGAGCAACAAACTCGTGACGGTAGATGCCGCCGTCGACGACAAGGCCACCGCAACAGACGGCGGCATAGTTGTTGGTCAGCGCGAGGATTTTGGCTTTGAGCGGAATCTCAAACGCGCCGGGGACTTCGAAGTAGTCGATGCTTCGGCTATCGAGTTCCGAGAACGTTCGGGTAAACGAATCTCGCATGGCATCGACAATATCTCTGTGCCAGCAGGATTGAACGAAGGCGATGCGGTGTTTGCCACGCGTTTCTGAGAAGTTGGAGCGAAAATCATTCATCTGTTGCAGTCCTGTCAATAAGTTCAACAACAGGGCAACGAGGTCTGCGACATTGATCAGCCGATCGGCTGCGTGCGCCTCATTCTCATAACCAGACTCTAACTGTCGGCCTCGGAATCTCACCGAGTCTGCTTGTCCTCCAGGAGTTACCGTTAAAGGTACCAGGCCCGGAGCGCCCGCGGGCTACTCCATTCGACTGAGTGTGCACGCAGTCTTCTGAGATTACCGCCGGTGGGGACTTTCACCCCGCCCTGAGAATTCGCCCGTGGGCGAAGCGCGAACTATACGAGCCTCAAGCCCGATTGACAATGGACCGAGGCATGTTTCAAAGCGCTTCCAGGTAGTTTGCCCGAAGTACGTACTTTTGGATTTTGGTGGTCGACATGGGCCATTCCGTTACAAAGCGAATGTGGCGCGGCACTTTGAAACTCGCAATTTTTCCCTTGCAGAACTCGATCAATTCCTCAGC
>CAYZUV010000273.1:0-3284 GCA_964481245.1 uncultured Pseudomonadales bacterium | reverse complement strand
GGGCAGTCGGCTAAACGGCAGGCCGTTACCAACCCTAAAAATACGTTGTTCGCGATCAAACGCCTCATCGGGCGGCAGTATGCTGACGACGTCGTCCAGCGCGACATCAAAATGGTGCCCTATGAGATCGTAAAAGCTGACAACGGTGACGCCTGGGTGAATGTTAACGAGCAAAAGATGGCGCCGCCGCAAATCTCCGCACAAGTACTGAAGAAGATGAAGAAAACCGCGGAGGATTTCTTAGGTGAGGAAGTCACAGAGGCAGTGATCACGGTACCCGCGTATTTCAATGATTCGCAGCGACAGGCGACGAAGGATGCTGGCCGAATTGCGGGCCTCGAAGTGAAGCGGATCATCAACGAGCCCACGGCGGCAGCGTTAGCCTATGGCATGGACAAAGCGACAGGCGATTCAACCATTGCGGTTTATGACTTGGGTGGTGGAACTTTCGACATCTCAGTGATTGAAATCGCTGATGTGGATGGCGAGAAACAATTTGAGGTGCTGTCTACCAATGGAGATACATTCCTCGGCGGTGAAGACTTCGATATGCGTCTGATCGAGTACCTCGTTGAGGAATTCAAAAAAGACCAAGGGATTGATCTGAGTAAAGACTCGTTGGCCCTGCAGCGGCTCAAGGAAGCCGCTGAAAAGGCCAAGATAGAGCTCTCAAGTAGTTCTCAGACAGAGATCAACCTGCCCTACATCACAGCGGATGCCAGTGGCCCGAAGCACATGGTCTTGAAGATCACCCAAAGCAAATTGGAGTCTTTGGTTGAGGATCTCGTTGACCGAACTATTGAGCCAGTTCGCACAGCGCTCAAAGATGCGGGCATGAGTATCTCAGAAATCAATGACATTATTTTGGTGGGTGGCCAGACCCGTATGCCACTCGTGCAGAAGAAGGTCAAAGAGTTCTTTGGTAAGGAAGCCCGTAAAGACATAAACCCAGATGAAGCGGTTGCCATGGGTGCCTCGATTCAAGCTGCGGTTCTTTCCGGTGACGTAAAGGATGTCCTGCTGCTAGACGTCACGCCGCTGTCTCTGGGTATCGAAACCATGGGTGGCGTCATGAGTGCGTTGATTGAGAAAAACACGACCATCCCAACCCGCAAGTCTCAAGTCTTTTCAACCGCAGAAGACAATCAGCCTGCGGTCACCATTCACGTGCTTCAGGGAGAGCGAAAGCAAGCCGCGCAGAATAAGTCTTTAGGACGATTTGATCTGTCAGATATTCCTCCCGCCCCGAGGGGGACACCCCAGATTGAGGTGAGCTTCGATCTTGATGCCAACGGCATCTTGAACGTGTCCGCGAAGGATAAAGCCACCGGCAAAGAACAATCGATCGTCATTAAAGCAAGTAGCGGACTTTCTGACGAAGAAATAGAAAAAATGGTGCGTGATGCGGAGGCACATGCTGATGAGGACAAGAAATTCGAAGCGCTGGTGACCGCACGAAACACCGCAGACGCAATGATTCATGCCACCAAAAAAACCCTTCAAGAGGCAGGCGATGAGGCCAGTGACAGCGAAAAATCGGAGATTGAGGCTGCGATTGAAGCGCTAGAAACAGCGCTGAAATCAACTGACTTGGAAGACATCGAGGCTAAGACACAGAAGCTGACTGAAGTCTCCTCATCGCTTGCACAGAAAATGTATGCCAAGCAGGCAGAGGCGGGTGCCGCTGGCAATGCTGAAGAGGCTCAAGCTTCGAACGGGGAACACGATGATGCCGTTGACGCAGAGTTTGAAGAAGTCAAAGACGAAAAATAAGCACTGATCGTCGAAGCAAGAGAACGGAAGCCAAACTATGGCCAAGCGGGATTATTATGAGGTGCTGGGTTTATCCAAGGGCGCCTCAGAAAAAGACATCAAAAAGGCCTATCGTCGTTTGGCAATGAAGTATCACCCGGACCGAAATTCGGATGATGAGTCTGCCGAAGAGAAGTTCAAAGAAGCGAGTGAAGCCGCCGAAGTTTTGCTCGATGATGAAAAGCGCTCAGCCTATGACCAGTTCGGGCACGCAGCCTTTGAGGGCGGCGCCGCGGGAGGAGGGTTCAGTCAGGCGGGCGGCTTTGGCTCGATTTTTGAGGATGTTTTCGGGGATATCTTCAGTGGTGGCCGAGGCCGGTCCCAGGTTCAGCGCGGGTCAGATCTAAAGTACGTATTGGATATTTCCTTAGAGGAAGCCGTTAAAGGCACTAATCCCAAGATTAAGATTCCAACGCTCGTTGAGTGTATGGAGTGCCTGGGCTCGGGTGCTAAAAAAGGGACGTCGCCAATGGACTGCCTTCAATGCGGTGGGTCTGGGCAGGTGACATCGAGGCAAGGCTTCTTCTCTTTGCAGCAGACCTGCCCACGATGTCGCGGTGCTGGTCGCGTGATCAGCGATCCTTGTGGCAAGTGTCACGGTCAGGGACGAGTTCAAGAACGTAAGACCTTGTCTGTAAAAGTGCCCGCCGGTGTCGATACCGGAGATCGTATTCGGTTGTCGGGGCAGGGCGAGGCAGGACCGAATGGTGGCCCATCCGGTGATCTCTACGTGCAAATTCAAGTGCGTGACCATCCTATTTTCACGCGAGACGGCGCTGATCTTTACAGCGAGGTGCCTATCAGCTTTGTGGATGCCGCACTGGGTTGCTCGCTTGAGGTGCCAACGCTAGAAGGGAAGGTGAGCTTAAAGATCCCTCATGAGACGCAAACCGGTCGATTATTTCGGTTGCGCGGCAAAGGGGTCGATATGTCGAAAATTCGAGGCGGTGGTCTGGGCGACTTGTATTGCAAAATCGTGGTCGAAACCCCGGTGAATTTGAGCGAGCGCCAAAAGGAACTACTGAGGGAATTCGGCGGTAATCAAGACGCGTCGCAAAGTCCACGCAAGAACACTTGGGTTGACGGCGTGAAGCGATTTATTGACGCTCTGCGAGATTAGTGTCGCTTACCGAACGCTTCGGAATCGTGGCTTGGTCAAAAAAACGCGGGGCACTTAGCTCGCCGAGTTGCTTCTGCGTTGAATCGCATCGGTCGCTCTCTTTGCCTTTGTCCTCTAATTTTCTCCGTGTGACGCACCTATGAAGTCGGCACGCTGCTTTGAATCAGATACCATGAGCAACCGCGGCAATATCAAGAGGAATGTACGGTGGTATCACCAACACGCGTTGTAATTTCCGGTGCTCAGGGGCGTATGGGCCAGGCGTTGCTGGAACTGTTAGGTGCTGAAGAGTCGATACAACCCGTTGGGCTGCTGGAAAATGAAGGGTCGTTTGCATCAGGCGCATGTCTGC